>JALYZL010000129.1 GCA_030948875.1 Actinomycetota bacterium | reverse complement strand
CCTCGGGCCAGTCGGGCCCTGGACGCCCGCCGGCACGGAGCAGACGCACGGCCTCGTCCCTTCCCCCGCGGAGTCGAGGTCGACCGTCACCCAGCCCGAGTCCGGCCCGCCAGCGGTGGATCCTGGCCCGCCCGAGGCGACAGCTCGTCGCGCGCGAGCGCTTGAGGGGAATGTCTGCGATCTGATCGCCGTGGAGGTGGCCGAGCTGCCGGTTCCCGACCGGAACTCAACGCCGCCGAACCGGTGGTCGTGGGCGCTGACGCCCGGCCAGGACATGACCTCGTCGACGATGCTCTGGACCCTGTCGGTACTCATGGCCCTGCGGGGGCGGACCGGAGGTCGATACCGTCGATGAAGAACGCGGTCGTGGAGGCGACCGGCTCCTCGCGGAGCTTGATCAGCTCCTGGTATTCCTCTGACTCGTACCACTCGCGCGCGTTCTCGAGCGAGTCGAACTCGATCATCACCAGGCGGGTGTCCTCGCGGGTATCGAGCTTGCCCTCGGCGACGTCGACGATCGGTCCCCGCAGGACGATCCGACCGCCGTGCCTTGCCAGGCTCGGACCGACTCCTTTCAGATACTCGCGGAAGCGGTCGTGGTCGTGGATGTCCAGCAGGGTGCCTACGTATCCAGGCATTGGCTTCTCCTTCTCTTGCTTAACGAACCCTTACGGCGGTTGACAGTGAGTCACTACATTACGTAGCGTATACGAAACGCTACGTTACTGTCACGAATTGTAAGAAAGGGTTCACATGGGTACTTCATCTTCCACGGGCGGCAAGCAGGCATCGCTTCAGGAGCCGGTCCGCAACAAGGTGGTGGTGGTCACCGGTGCCAGCAGCGGGCTGGGGCTCGAGACGGGCAAGCAGCTCGCCAGCAGTGGCGCCGAGATCGTCATGATCTGCCGCGACCAGACCCGCGGCGAGCAGGCGCAATCGCAGGTCGCTGAGGTCGCCGCGGGGAAACCCCCCGTGCTTGTGCTCGCCGAGCTCTCCGTACAGGCCGACGTTCGCCGCGTCGCCGAGGAGGTGAAGGCTCGCTACCACCACATCGACGTGCTGATCAACAACGCGGGCGGTGCCTTCGACAGCCGAGAGCAGAGCGCCGATGGGATCGAGCTGACCTGGGCGACCAACCATATCGCCCCGTTCCTGCTTACCCACCTGCTCCTGAGGCTGCTGGTCGCGGCCCCGGCTGGGCGGGTGGTCAACGTCACCTCGGAGATCTACAGCCGCAGGCTCGACGTGGACAACCTTCAGGGAGAGCGCAAGTACAGCTACTTCGGGGCCTACCGGACCTCGAAGCTCGGCAACGTGCTGTTCACGACCGAACTGGCGAGGCGGGTCGAAGGCTCCGGCGTGACCGTGGTCTCGGTGAGCCCCGGTCCGGCCAGGACGAACTTCGGCGGCGGTGGCCCGTCGGGAGTGATGGGCGTGGTGACCGGTGTGATGAAGCGCACCCCCGTGTTCAAGCCCGCCGATCAGGCCGCCGAGGGGATCGTCTGGGCCGCGACCGCTCCGGAGCCAGAGATCACGCGAGGCGCGCTCTACATGCGCCGCAAGCAGCTGACGCTGAAGGGAGCCGCTACCGACCCCGCGCTCGCGTCCAAGGTATGGAGCATCACTGAGCAGCAGGCCGGAATCGACCCCGCCCGCTCAGCCGTCGCGGCCGTGTCGGCAGCCAGCCGATCGAATGGCTGACCTCGTCGTCGCGTTCGAGCTGATGGAGCTCGACTAGCTCGAGGCGGCGAATCCGCCAAACCCGCAACTGGGTCGAAAGACCCTGAACCCAGGAGGTTCTCAAGCCCATGACCACGCAGTCCCCACCCATCAGCGGCAGATATGCCGCGGACCCGATCCACTCGAACGTCGGCTTCGCCGTGAAGTACATGGGTGTGTCCACGCTCCGAGGGACGTTTGGCGCGGTCAGCGCCAAGCTCGAGGGCCGTCCCGACGGAGTGGCGCTCACCGGCGCCGCCGAGGTCGAGTCGATCTCGATCCGGACCCCTGAGCAGCTCCGCGCCCACGTGCTCGGCGAGCAGTTCTTCGCCGCCGACGCCCACCCGCAGATCACGTTCACCGCGAGCGACGTGATGCTCGGCCAGGACGCCGCTGCGAGCGTGGACGGGGCGCTGACCATCAAGGGCACCACTCGGCCCGTCACCGCCCAGGGCACGTGGAGCCCGCCGGTGGCCGACCCGACCGGCAAGACCCGCTCGCACCTCGCGCTCCAGGCCACCCTCAACCGGCGCGACTACGGCATCACCTGGGACGCACCGCTGCCAAACGGCGGCAGCGCCCTGGCGGACGAGGTCGCGATCACCGTCGAGCTCGCGCTCGTTGCCCAGAAGTAGCACCATGCGAATCCTCGTCATATCGGGCAGCCTGCGCCGCGGATCTCACAACCTGAGCCTGCTGAGGGCGGCAGCGGCAGAGCTGCCGCCCTCGCCAGAGCTCGAGGAGTACGAAGGTCTGGCGGATCTCCCCGCCTACAACGAGGACATCGACACCCCGACCGCACCGCCGGCCGTCCGCTCCCTCCGCCAGGCGATCGCCGCCGCCGACGCGGTGATCATCGCCACACCCGAGTACAACGGCTCGGTTCCAGGGGAGTTCAAGAACGCGCTCCACTGGGCATCGCGTCGGTGGCCGGACAACAGCCTCCGGGGCAAGCCCGTGTGCATGATCGGCGCCAGCACCGGGCTATTCGGCGCCGTGTGGGCGCAGGCAGAGCTCCGCAAGATCCTCACGACGATCGGCGCCGACGTCGTCGAGAACGAACTCCCCGTCGGACAGGCCCACGCGGCCTTCGACGAGGAGGGCGGTCTGGCCGACCCCGACCTCAGGGCGAGGTTGGCCGAGTCCGTCGACGCTCTGCTCGAGCGGGCAGCCCCCCAACCGGCGGAGCCCGTGCGATGCTGAGACGGCGGCTGATCACCCTCGCGATGCTGCTCGTCGCTGGAGCGACGGCGCTCGTCGCCGTCCCTGGCCTGCGCGACGCGGCTCGCCGCGCGAGCTCCATCCAGCCGCTGTGGCTGATCGGAGCCGTCGCGCTCGAGCTCGCGTCGTGCGTCAGCTTCCTGGCCATCTTCCGCCGCTTCTTCGACGAGCTCCCCGCGCCGGTGGCTCGGCGGCTGGCCTGGATCGAGATGGGATCCGGGGCGCTGCTCCCGGGCGGCGGGGTCGGCTCGCTGGCGGCGGGAGCGTTGCTCCTTCGCCGCTCGGGGATGCCGACCCGGCGAATCGTCGAGAAGTCGAGCGGGCTCTTCTTCCTCACGAGTGGCACCAACGTGCTCGCACTCGAAGGCGGGGCGCTGCTGCTGGCGCTGGGGCTCGGCTCGGGGCCGCGCGGCCTCCTCCCAACGGCTCTCCCTGCGCTGACCGGCTTGTTGGGCGTCGCTGGCGTAGCGGCGATCCCTCGCACGCGCTGGTATCGCAGCGGCCGCAGCCGCGCGCTGAGCTCGGTCGTCGACGGCATAACGGAGGCCGAGCACGAGCTGTTGCATGCCCACTGGCGGCTACTCGGCGCGCTCGGCTACCTCGGCTTCGACATCGCTGTGCTCGGCCTGACCTGCGCCGGAGTCGGTCACCCGATCGGGATACCGGCGCTCGTGCTCGCCTACATCATCGGCTACGCAGCCAACGCCGTGCCGGTACCGGGTGGGTTCGGCGTGCTCGAGGGAGGACTGGTCGGCGCGCTCTTCCTCTACGGCGCACCCGTCGTCCCGGCCACCGCCGCCGTCCTCATCTACCACACGATCGCATTCTGGATCCCGAGCCTCGGCGGCGCGATTGCATACTCGATCATCACGATGACTGGCCAGACTCGGCCGCAGCCGCCGGCCGCACCCCGAGACTGTGAGGGGCGCGTTCGTTCGCCTCAGCTGGTGCCGACTCGGGCTGAGGCGGCATGAGCGCCGACCGCGCGCACATCGAGGTCGCGGGCGCCGGGCGCGTGGACGAGGTGCGCGACCTGTGGCTGGCGCTTCATCACCACCACCGCCAGGTCGTCGGGTCGCTGGCGCTCGTCGACGACGACGAGCTGTCCTGGCAGCGCCGGCGCGAGCTGTACCTCGACGGCCTCACCCGGGAGCGCGGGTTCCTCGCGCTCGCCTCAATCGGCGAGGACCTGGTCGGCTACGCGTTCGTCTGCATCGAGGACGGCCCCGACGACACGTTCCCGGTCGGCGAGCGCTACGCCGAGGTCTACTCGCTGTCGGTCGCGGAGCCGGCACGCGGGAAGGGGATCGGGAGCCAGCTGCTCGACTTCGTCGACCAAGAGCTGGCGGTGCGCGGGATCGCCGACCTGAAGATCGCCGTCATCGTCGGCAACGACGGCGCCCGCCGCCTCTACGAGCGCCGCGGCCTCCGGACAGCCGAGACCGTGCTGTACCGATTCCGCGCAACGCGGCCGTGACGCTTCGCATGTGGGCGGCGGCGTTCTCGAGCCGGTCGTCGCCCAGAAGCGCTCATCGACGATCGCGATCGTCGGGACGCCGATCACGCCGAGCTCAAAGGCGACGTCCGTCGTCTCGCGCAGCGCCCGCTTGATCTGGGGATCGCGTACCGCGGCGTCGAGCTCTTGAGCAGAGATGCCGACCTGCCGACCCGCCTCGAGGACGTCCGCGGCCGATGCTGAGGTCAGTCCCACTCCCTCCGCGCGCTACGGGCCCGTTTAGAACACCGGATACGACCGAGCTGGAGCCCCCACCCCACTCGCGGACACCTCCGCCGCCATCAATGCAGGACTTCAGGCCTGCTCCCGGCACGGACCCGCTCCTCGCGGCATGAAAATGCTGCTCGGAGGTTCTGTCCGGTTCCGGCCGTAGCGTCGGCTGATCCGGGACAGGGGCCTTCTTGGGAGAACGCAGACGGGTAGGCCGTAATTGGCGATGGGCTTCGAGCCCGTGCTTTTCGTTCGGCCGCCCCTGCGACTTGCCTGGATTGAGCCGCGAGCTCGTATCGGTCTGTGTCGTTGTCCCGCTGGTTCTCCCGCTCGTTGTCGTCGAACTGGAGGTGAGAGGTGTCGTCGTTGTTCAGGTGGGTCGGTCGCGCGATCGGTCTGGATGTCCATCGTGACTTCTGCGTGATCGCGATCTGCGAGGACGGGGTGGTCCGCTCCGCGGGTCGGGTGCCGAGCACCCCGGAGGCGATCGAGACGCTGGCTGAGAGCCTTGAGCTGTCTGATCGGGTGGCGTTGGAGGTGACGGGGAGCGCGTGGGAGGTCGCGCGGATTCTCGAGCCGCACGTGGAGCGAGTGATTGTCGTGAGCCCGATGACACCGGGATCGCGCAGGCGCGCGCGAAGACCGATCGGCTTGACGCTCGCGCTTTGGCGAGGCTGTTGTGGAAGGGGGAGCTTGAGTCGGTGTGGATGCCCGATGACCGCTGCCGGGTGCTGCGCCGCCGGCTCGCGAGGCGCGAGCAGCTGGTCCATGCCCGCACCCGCAGCAAGAACGAAATCCACGCCGTGCTGCAGCGCCGCCTGCAGGGCAAGCCGCCGAGCACGGATCTGTTCGGGGTCAAGGGCCGCCGCTGGCTCGCTGGCCTGGAGCTTCCGGCCGAGGAGCGCGAGTCCGTCGACGCAGCGATCCGCCACGTCGAGTTCCTGGACTGGGAGATCGGCGAGGTCGAGCGGTTGATCGCCCAGCAGGCGCTGGGCTGGCCGGAGATCCGTCGGCTGATGACCGTCCCGGGCGTCAACCTGATCTGCGCCGCGAGCTTCATGGCCGCGATCGGCGACGTGAGCCGGTTCATCACCAGTCGCAAACTCGTCGCCTACCTGGGCTTGGATCCAAAGGTCCGCCAATCCGGCGAGACCCCGGCGCGCTCAGGCCGGATCTCAAAGCGCGGTTCGGCATCGGCGCGCTGGGCGCTGGTCGAGGCGGCATGGAGCACGGTCCGTCAGCCCGGTCCGATGCACGCCTTCTACGAGCGAACCCGAGGACGGCGCGGCCACGGCAGAGCGATCGTCGCCAGCGCCCGCAAGCTGGTGGTGCTGTTCTGGTGCATGCTGACCCGCGGCGAGGACTACGCCCACCAGCAACCCTCCCTGACCAGCAAGAAGCTCCGCAAGCTCGAACTCAAGGCCGGCGCCCCGAAACACACCAAAGCCGCCGCCGGGATCTGGTCGGGCAACCGCGCGATCCGCCAAGCCGAGCGCCAGCTCGCTGAGCAGGCCGAAACCTCCTACAAGCGGCTGGTGCAAGACCAGCAGGCCGGAGCTCCAGCGAAGAAAGTGGGCGCGAGCGCGACACCGGAGCGCGCATAAATTAGGCCCTCGAAGGGCAAAGCTGCGCGGCAGACTCAAAGCTCCTGACGTCTGCGCTTCGCTACGTCAGTCACCCGCGCCCACCAACAACCTAAGCCGTCACGACGACGCCGACAACCCCGGCGCGGACGCCCGGTGCGCAAATAGCGGCCCGAACCGCACCAACCGCGTCGGCGCGGACGGAATCGAGCTCACAGGAGGCGATCTAACGCCCTCGCGAAACCCTCCCCGACCAATCCGTCACCCGAATCGACCATCAAAAGTTGGTCGCAAGACCCTTGACTTTCATCGGTCGCCAATTGCGAGACCATCGCCGGCGCATGGTCGGGTCGCAAAGCACGCGCGAGCGAGCGACGGGTGTCGACGACTGACTGTTGATGGAAGCGATACCGCCGGCTGTGGTGCTGACTTCGCTCAGAGTGCTGTCACAGATGCAGAAGCGAGGCGGGAGCCGATCGCGCGCCGGCGGACGCCTGCAGGACTCGGCGCGACCCAGCGGGCTTCGACTTACGCGGTCCGCCGATTCCGCTCGGATTAGACAGTCGACCCATAGACGGAACGGAAACCATTGCCTTCAACGTGACAGCGGCCGGTCCGCCCCGCGCCGCTCAGCGGTCGGGCCGACCACCTCGATCGGCTTGCCGATCGCGTCGGCCAGGATGTCCGAATTGCGCTGCGCGGACCAGATGGCCACGCTCGGGTCCGACCGCGTGGCGCCGTCGGTCACGGGGCGCAGGATCACGCATGGCTCGCGGTCGTCGAGTTCCACCGTGGCGACCGACCCGTCGCGGCTGCGCTCGAGCTGCTCGGCCAGGCGGATCACTCCGCACAGGAGCAGTAGGCGCTTGCCATCGCCCTTGCGCTCGAGGTCGCCGAGCTCGGAGGGGTCTGGGTCGCCCTTGCGGTGCCAGCGGGCGATTAGCGCGATCAGCTCGAGCTCCCTTGGATCGAAGCCCGGCAGCCCCGCGTGCAGGATCATGTAGTGCGAATGGCGGTGGTGATCGTCATAGTCGATTGCGACTCCGATGTCGTGGAGCATGCAGGCGGCCCAGAGCAGCTCGCGCTCCCAGTCGCCGAGCTCGTGCAAATCGAGCGCTTCGAGCGCGTCGAACATCTCGAGGGAGAGCCGCGCGACGTGTTCCACGTGCTCGTCATTGGTACGGAAGCGGTGGGCTAGGTTGATCACCGACTCGCGCCGCACGTCTTCGAGCAGCGGTGGATCGCGGTCCGCGAGCAGGCGCTCGAAGAAGGCTCCCTCGCGCAGACCGGCCTCGATGACCTCCACGGCGTCGAAGCCGCCCTGCTCCATCGCGACGGCAAGGACCAGCGCACCCCCGAGGATCACATCGCCACGGTCGGGCTTGATGCCCGGCACCGAGCCCCGTTTTGCGGCCGGCTTCGACGCCAGCAGCTCGATCAGCTCTTCGAGCACATCGCGTGTGAGCAGAAAACCCTGCACCCCCACGTCCGGCAGCTCGAGGCGTTTCTGGGCCGCCGCCGCCAGGTTGCGGATCGTGCCACCGATGCCGGCCAGGCGTTGCCCCTCGCCCCCCTGCCACCACTCGAACTCCGACAGCGTGCGCCCCAGGTGCTTGCGCAGCGCTTCGATCTGCTTGCCGGTGGTCTTCTCGCCCTTGAGAAAGGCTTCGCTCACACGCACCGACCCCAGACGCAACGACTCCGCCTCCTGGAGCCGCCGGTCTGCGATCCGCATGAGCTGCACGCTGCCGCCGCCCAGATCGATGCCAAAGCCGTCGGTCAGAGTCAGAGAGTTGGCGATTGCGAGGTAGCCGTACCAGGTCTCCTGCGCATCGCTGATCACGCGCACGTCGAGCCCCGTACGCTCGCGGATCGCGTCCAGCAGCTCGTCCCGGTTGACAGCGTCGCGGATCGCGCTGGTGGCCACAGCGTCCACACGCTCCACGCCCGAGGCCTGCAGAAAGGACGAGAACACCGCGGCGGTGCGCAGGGCACGGTCCATAGGCTCCGGCTGGAGGACCGCCTCCTCGCCCATCCCTGCGCTGACGCGCGTGGCCTCCCGGATCTCGTCGGCGAGGCTCCACCAGCTGCCTGGCTCGTACTGGAAGACCACGAGCCGGAACGAGTTCGAGCCCATGTCGATGATGGCCACGCGTTCCACCGTCATCGAAGATTCTTCCAGGCAATTGACATCAGCGACCTCGGGCTCGACGTAATGAGGATCGGGTCGCCGGCGTTCTTAGCGGCCTCGTGATGATCGGCAGCGATTTGACTGGATGACCGACCTCATCCCGCAGACCATCACAACCGGTTACAAATAGAGGACCACGACCGTGTGGGAAAACGAACGCTGCTCGACACCAGCCATCCACCGGCGCAAAGTGACGAGCGAAGCCGAGGCTTGTTCCTTTGAGCCTGGAGAGGGTTCGTCCCTGTCGCACCGCCGAGGTTGTCGCCCACCGCAGTCTGTATGCGAACGCGGCACTTCACACCCACGGACCACGGGACGGGGCTTCGTTCATCAGGTGTGGTCGCTACGCCCAAAACGGTTACACGTCGGCGGCGAGCGGTCGTCGGCGACCGCCCGCCGAGCGTCGCTGCGGAGACGGCCGCTCGCGTCTCGTTTCGCCTCGGCAAGGCAGGCTTGCGATTTGGCGCGCCTGTCGAGTGCGCGGCACGGTTGGTAGTAGTGGCGTCGACCGCCGACAGCGCGTCCCATCGTGCCGAGAACCGCGAGGATCACGCCGACCACCAGCACGATAATGCCAATGCCCCACAGGATGGCGAGCATGGGAACGACGGCAGCGATGATCAGCAAGGCGATGCCGAAAACGATCATGAGAGAACCTCTCCGTTTGGATTTCAGTCCCCGGCCCGAGCAGCGCCCGGCGGGTCGCGGGATCCCCTACGGGATCAACTTGGCCGGAGGTCAAATCACGTCGGCGAGTCGCAGCGACGGCGAATAGTTCAGCCGCGTGATCCGATCCTCGTCGACCAGCAGCGGATCAGTCAGGTTGTCCATCAGCACGGTCACCCGTACCCGATCGACCGGCTCGAGCCCAATCCGCGTCATTGTTTGTCTCGCTGCACCCGACGGAATACTCGCAGCTACTTCCAATACGATCGAGGTCGTGCCCTCGGCTGTCGGTCGCTGCGGTTAGCGAGAGAGATCGGAACGCGTCCGATGTCGGCTCCCGGTCTTCGTTCGGTACGGGTGGGGACCGAGCGAGATTGGCGCTGCCGGTTCGATCGCGAGCGTCGATCGGGGCGATTCGGCGGGTGCTGGCGACTTACATGGCGGCGCGCGTGTCTGCGGGCCGCGCGAGGGGATACGATCCGGACCTGGTTTGAGTTGTCAGAAGCGGGTGCTGAGCCGGCGGTTGATGCGCATGCCGGCCGCCCCGGGAGAGGAGCGTGATCGTCACGTCGCTCGTTGGCGCGTCTGGGTCAGTGGAGTCGGCAGAGCCCGATCCCGCGGACGTTTCGCAGATGATCGGGTTGCTGAGCTCGGTGTTCGTGGTGCAGGCGCTGCATGTCGCTGTGGAGCTCGGGCTGGCGGATCTGTTGGCCACGGGCTCACGGAGCCTCGAGGAGCTGGCTGGCGCTTGCTGGGCTGATCAAGCGGCCCTGCGGCGGCTGCTGCGGATGCTCGCCGCGTACGGCGTGTTCCGGGAGGATGAAGCTGGCAGTTTCGCGTTGACGCCGCTGGCGGCGACGCTGCGCACCGATGCTCGTGTTCCGGTGCGTGACTGGGCGCGTTGCGTGTGCGCGCCGGCGAGTTGGGCGTCGTGGGGGGAGTTGCTTCACGCGATCAAGACGGGCGAGGCGGCGTTTGACCACGCTCACGGCAACCGCTTCTACGAGCACCTGGCAGATGACCCCGCGCTCGCCGGACCGTTCGCGAGTTGGATGACTGGTCAATCCGAGCTTCACAACGCTGCGCTGCTCTCGAGCTATGACTTCTCACAGTTCGACACCGTCGTCGACGTGGGCGGTGGGAAGGGCGCCACCCTGGCCGCGGTCCTGCGCGCGCAGCCTGCGGTGAGGGGCGTTCTGCTCGACCGCGCAGAGGTGGTGGCGGCCGCGCCCCCGCTCCAGGATTTCGTGGATCGCTGCGAGATTGTGGGCGGGGATGCGACGCGCTTCGTCCCCGCGGGCGGCGACTGCTATCTGATCAAGCGGGTGTTGATGGACCATTCGGACGATGCGACGACGGCGATCCTGCGCAAATGCGTCGGGGCGATGGCAGCCGACGGAAGGGTCCTCGTCGTCGAGATGGTGATCGCGCCAGGTAACGAACCGAGCGCCGCAACGACGTTTGATCTGCTGATGCTCGCGTTGTTTCCCGGTGGCAGGATCCGGACCGAGGCGGAGTGGCGTGCCTTGTTCGCAGTGGCGGGCCTGACGCTGGCGAAGGTGATCGAGGCGCCCTCGCCAAACCTGGTGCTCGAGGGCCGCCTCTCGTGAGCGCATCATCGCCCCGGCATCAGTACGTTCCGCAGGCGTTACGTAGAAGTCCAATTGGCGGGAGCGCTCGTCCTCGATTTTGCAGAAGATGAGCTTCAGAAACTCCCAGAACGCCTCGGCTTTCTGCTTGCCTTCGGTGCCGGCGATGTAGTTGTGACAACGACGGAACGCGAACAGCAGGTTGTCGGCAGCGGCTGGCTTGAGATCGCGCCGGCGGGGTCGCTCCGCATCCAGCTTCACTTTGGCCTCGGGCAGGGACATCGATGATCTCCTCGAAGACAGAGTCGCCGCGTGGCCTGGAGCGCTTTGCGAACGCGAACTTGTCCTCGCCGTTGGTCCAGATGCCGTAACGCGCGTTGAGACACGCTGCGAGGTACGACTGCAGTTGGCCCACACCGTGATCGCGGCTCGCGGGCGATGTCCCAGCGCGTTTGGTCTCCACGATCAAGTAGATGCTTTCCTCTGTGTGCTCGGCCGCTTCCGCGAAGACCGCGACGTCTACGCGCTTGCGGGACGACCCCACCCGGATCGCGAATTCGCGTGCGCAGTCGCCCGCTGCAAAGCGATACTGACGCACGAGCGCCTTCTCGAGATTCTGTCGAACGTACTCCTCGGGGGTATCACGGACATGGCGACCAGTGAGGAAGTCCGCGATCTGACCCTCGGGGACTGCGCCCGCAGCCACCTGCACGCTCGGTACGAATAGGTCCTTCGGCATCGGCTGCGCAGCTTATCCGTCGTCGAGTACGGAGCGTGGCCGGAGCCATGCTTGGAGCTGATCCGTCAGGCTGGAGGCGTCAGGACGCTCTGGAGCGGCCTGGGCGTCCAGCCACTAAGCCCCTGAGCCTGGCTTCGTGCCGAGCTACCTGGGCGCCTGCCAGCGGCCACTGCGCGCGACGCCGACTCAGCGTACGCATCGGGTGGTCTGCCTCCCTTGGCACGCTTGAAGGCCGGGGGGCTTGGATCCAACGGGTGGATCCGCGCGCTCGAACAGCCGGGCGCTGGGAGGCCGGGCGAGACCTCGTTGGACTCTGCCGCCTCCGTGGAAGCGAGTCGGTCACGGTGCGAGCGGAGTCGCGTGCCACGAACCGCGTCTCAGATGGGCCTGATGTGCGGCCGCGCGTGGATTCAGGGCTTCCGCCGGATCCCTACATGGGCTGAGACGCATCCGCGAACCGGCACAGCATGTTGACTAGACGCATATCGTCGACGCGGTTACAGCGGGCGCTCAACAGCCGCGGCGAGCACACGATCACGATGAGCGCCTGCGCGCGTGATACGGCCACGTTGAGGCGGTTGCGGCTGAACAGGAAGCTCAAGCCGCGGTTGACGTCCTCGCCCGTCGAGGCCGCCATAGAGAAGAAGACGACGGGCGCCTCCTGGCCCTGGAACTTATCGACGGTGCCGACGCGGGCGTCGGGCAGCGCGCTGCGCATGCACCGGACCTGCGCGTTGTACGGCGCGACGATCAGAATGTCGTCGAGCGTCACCGGGCTCACAACGCCATCGCGGTCGATCCACGTTCCCTGCAGCAGCAGCTGCACTTGAGCGGCTATCGCCTCGGCCTCCTCGATCGAGCGACCGCGGTTGTCGACGTGGTCGACAGCCAACATGCGCAGGCCAGCTCCGCCCAGGCCGGGCGACTCGATCCGCTGAAGGTCGGCGCCCGCGACCGACGTTAGGCGAGCGTCGTACATCGTGCGCGACACGAAGCCGCAGACGTCAGGGTGCATGCGCCACGACGTCTCGAGGAACACGCCGCGGTCGGAGGGCACGGTGTCGCGATCGCCGAGCAGATGCTCCAAGACGGACGCGCCGCTTGCGAGCGGATGGGTGCCCTGACTGACGTGCGCCAGCTGCTGAGGATCTCCGAGCAAGACGACGCTCCGCGCGGCCTGCGAGACGGAGATCGCGTCGGCGAGCGACATTTGGCCCGCCTCGTCGATGAAAAGCACCTCGACGGAGTCGAGCTCGTCTTCAGCCGCCCAGTGCCAGGCAGTCGCGCCGACGAGCAGGATCGACTCGTCCGACTCGTCGGGCCGCTTCTTGCCGGAGGCGACCCGCGCGCTGTCATAGGCGTCGTCGGAATCGCTGCACTTCTTCCAGCCGCGGAAGGATGCGCCGCGCTCGTCCGCCGCCTCGTCGATCGCGGCCAGCAGGTTGTTGATTGCCTTGTGCGACGTCGCGGCTACGCCGACGCGCGTACCGCGTTCCAGGAGATCGACTGCGAGTCGCGCCCCGGTCCAGGTCTTGCCAGTCCCAGGCGGGCCCTGGACCATCAGCACAGTGTCGTCGAGGCCGCGCACCTGTTGCTTGAGTCGATCCAGGTCCCACCGCCGCTCGTCGAGCGGCGGGGTGCCCGGACCCAGGCGCGGCGCGCGGCTGAGCAGTAGGTCGACGCCGGCATCGAGGCGTCCGCTTGGCTCGACGCCGACGTTGGCGACGCGATCCGCGAAGCGGAACAGGGCGTCGACCTGGGCGTCGGTGGAGTAAGGCCACCCCGGGCCTAAGGCGAGCGGCGGGTCATCACCCTTCGTGCGGGTGCGGGTCACCACCGCCACGCGGGCGGCCTCGTCGAGTTCAAGAAGCTGCGTTGCGCGCCCGGCGAGCGGGTCGTCGAGGTTGCCGGGGCTGAGCTTGTACTCCTGTTCGGGAAACGTCATCCGCCAGGTAATGCGGTTGCCTTCGATCACCTCGTCGATCACCTTGAGATCCGCGAGCGCCTCAGAGTCCTCGTCGCGCAGCTGCGCCAGCGTCATCTCGCGCCGCGCGTACAGCGCCCAGTAGGCTGGCTTGGCCTCTCGGCTGTGGTAACCGAGCAGATCAAAAGTGGTGCGGACAGCGCGCTGCTCGGGGGTGTCCTCGGATTCGTCGTCGGGGAGACCGGGCAGCAGCAGCGGTCGTATCGCGTCGAGCCGTGAGAGGTAGGCGGCGAGCTTGGGTCCGGGGGGCTTGGGCGGTTCGGGGTGCAGGGCATCGAGCGTGAGGCCGTACTGCGCCTCGGCTTCGGGCCGCCGGTCGAGGAGCCAGCGGTACAGCGCGCACGTTGCGGCACAGTCGTCCTCGTTGTAGCCGGCGATGTCGTCCAGGTGTTGCTGGGCGCCGTCGTCCTGCCAGGCTTGCCAGCGTCGCAGCGAGCCGATCGCGCCTCGCAGCTCAGCGTCCCGCTCGAAGCCGATGACCGGCTCGAGGGCCTTCAACCTGTAGCTCTCGACGCCCGCCCGGATCGCCTGCCGGCTGATGCCGTAGAGGTCGACGAGCACTTTGCGACGTAGCAGCTCGTCGAGTTCGTACTCCCCGACCGCGTGTCGGGCGACCAGTTTCTTGAGTGCGGTCGGCTCGTAGGCGTTGAAGTGGAACACGTGGAGGTCGGGGTACTCGGCCACGCGAGCCGTGATCCAGCTCAGCCATTGTTCGAGCGCATGCTTCTCCTCGGCGCGCGAGGTCGCCCACAGCGGCCAATACCGCCATTCGCCAGCCTCGTCGTAGCCGGTGCCGAACAAGTACTCCAGACCGTCCTCGCCCCAGTAGGGATCGCCCTCGAAGTCGAAGAACACGTCGCCTGGGGAGAGTCTGGGTAGGCGCGCCAGGCCACGGTCGGCCTCGGGTTCGAGGAGCTCGAACAGTGGGCGCTCGAGCGGGCGGCTGCGGACTTGCAGCGATGCCTGCGCGCGCAGCGTCACGAGCGTCGCGCTCGTCAGCAGAGGTACGGTCGCCTCCTCGGCGAGATCGGCGAGAGCGGTGACGGTGCTCGTCCCGGCCGCTTCGAGCTTGAGGCCCTGCCCTCGCTGCAGGTTGGCGACAAGCGAGATGTGGTCGTCGTCGCGGCGTCGGTCCCGGCAGACCTTCCACCAGTGGCAGAACTGGCACTCGTCCACTTTGTACGGATAGGACGGATCCGGGTCGGCGCCGGCGAGCTCAGCGTAACGCCTCTCGAACTGCGACCGGACCCGAGCTGCGTAGGCGGCGAAGTCGTCTGGCGCGAACGCCGGCGTTGTCCCGTCGCCGAGCATGAGATGCATGCGCTCAGGACGGCGGCCCTGGATGCGCTGCAGCTCGTCGGTGTAGAACAGGAGCTGGATGATGTGCCGAGGTTGCGGGTGACTGCCGAGCTTCGCGTCGTAGACCTCGTAGGACCACGCGCCGAGATCAGACGGCTGGTTGATGCGGATCAGAAAGTCGGGGAACCCGAGCCACCCGTCCCGCGCAAAGCACCCCTGATGCAGGATCCCGCGGCCCTCGCGTATCGCAGCGATCGTGCGACGCGCGCGCTCGTCGGGGCTCGCGTCCTCGTCCCCAAGAGCGACCAGGTCAAGGCCTTCGGCGACGAGCCCGGCGACGACAGCATCCTCGTGGCGATCACCGCGCTCGATCAGCAGCGACATGTCAGGCGGCAGACGTAGCCCCTTCAGCTCACCACGGCGCTCGCGGATGTCGAGGTACGTGCGGTGCTCGCACGCCAGAAAACGGTTTAGCGCGCTGGGCGACAGGGCGGGCCGGTCGGACATGCCATCGCAATCCGTCAACAGCTGCGACCGAGCGGGTTCGCGGCCAAGCTCACCTCGATTTCCCGTCCGAGTGATCGATCATCCGGTTTCACGTGATCGTCATCCCATCAGTGGCTCGCACCGCTCTGCAACCTCACGCCTGCCCATGCAGTTCTTGTAGCACGCTCGGCATCAGTCGCCGAAGCCCGGCCGACGAATTGACTGCGCCCGCACGGGCCGTGCCTACACCTACGCAGATCACGATTCCTGCACTTTGCTCGCGCTGCCAGTCAAAGGTCCGACCGCCGGTGACCGCTTCGTCGCCGACGCGTCGTGCGCTTCCGGCCGCCCAGGGGTGCGATGCTGCTGCCGTGACTGAGGACCCGACAAGGACAACGGGCGACGCCACTCAGCGCGGCAGAACCGCTGCCGAGCACCTCGTGTACCGTTGGCCCGACGTAGCCGACCTCGAGGAGATGGACAGCGTCGAGTTTGCGAACGCTGCCCTTGGCCGCCTAGCTGAACTCATCGAGGGCCAGCCCGCGCTGTTCCAGGCCAGCCGTCGGGGATCAGAGCGCGGAGCCGAGAGCCTGAGCGCGCGGCCGTTCCAGGGAATTGTCGAGTCGATTCAAAACGCGGATGACCGAGCGGCAACCGGTCTGTGCGTTGCTGTTCGATCTGAGGGAGAACGCCGCGAACTGCTCATCGCGCACGACGGCGATCCAATCTCGCTGCGACATGTCGGAGCCATGGTTCTCCCCTGGGTGAGCACGAGCGTTGACGACCCAGCCGCTTCGGGCCGCTTTGGCATCGGCCAGAAGACCCTCCGCGCCCTTGGTGGCCCGATCGAGGCCCACTGCCACCCGTACCACTTCCGCATGGACGAGGTGCCGGTCGCTTGCCCACCGGAACACGCCATGCCTGGCCTCTACAACCCAGAGGCCCGCGATACGGTGCTGGTCGTCCCGTTGAGCGTCGAGATCGAATCGACGGCGCTTGAGCAGTTCATGACCGATCTCGGAGCCAGAGCGCTCATATTCCTGCGGAGCGTCCGCCGGATCGCCCTCGTCGACCCAAAATCCGGAACCGCGTTCGTCGACCGCCAACTCCACGAACGCGGGCGAGAACTGTTCGCGGTCAGCATCCATGGCCACTCGCTGGAGTGTGAGGTCACCGAGCTCACTGACCTCTCTGCAGGTCAGTCCTACTCACGCTATCTCGTGGAAATGCCGCTAGAGGAAGACGAGCAGCGACACAACAAGGCGACCGGGCCGACCACCCCTCTCGGCATCTCGGTCCCGCACCGTTCCGAGCTCGGACTCCTCTACGACCGGCTGCCGCTACCAGTGCCATCGTTACTCCCCGTCGGGCTCAATGCACAGTTCGACCCCGACACCGGCCGCTCCACCTTGCACGAGCGTGCCTGGAATGTTCATCGCTTTCGCGAGTTGGGTGATCTGCTGGCTGCCGTCGCGCTCGAGATGTTCGACGACGACGCACCGCAGGCTTGGGGCGCGATCCCGCTTCTCGAGAACCTACCTGAGGGCAGTAGCGACTGGCTACGCGAGCGGTACGCCCTGGATGTGATCGGCGGTTGCCATGTCCGCCTCGCGGACGAGCTCCGCCTTGGTCCCGACGACGATCGACGAGCATTGGATGCGCTCGTCTTCGAGGTCGCCGAACTTGAGGATGTCCTGACCGTCCACGACCAGCAACTCCTCGCCGATGGTCTGCTGGCGATCCCGCCCGGGCAACGAGACCAGGACGGTCGCTGGCGAACGGTTCTGGGGGAACTGGGCCGATCGCGGCTGCTCGAGGTTGAAGATGCGCTGACTCTTCTCGATCTCGATGACGAACAACTGGGCGAGCGAGAGCCCGCGTGGTACCTGGCGTTCGCCGCTGCCGCCATCGATGCCGGGATATTCAAGAAGTTCTGCGCCAGACGGGGCGTTTGGCTCGCCAGCGGCGAACGCGCCGTGCCGCCGGGTCGAGACGAACCACGATCGCTGGTGATTCGCGATGAACCTCACAGCCTGGCGTCGCGCCTCGGTCTCACCCTGGTGATCGATCCGGTTTACATCACGGACGACAAAGACGCTCGACGGGTCCGGGGTGAATTGGAGACTGCTCGACAGCTTGTCGATGCCTACGCGTCCGATGGCGAGGCCCTCGCGCTTCTCGCCCGTGGTCGCCGAGACCGCATCCGGCTCGACGACGACGCGCTTCTGTCGCTCCGCGACGCGTTCGAACGCCTCAACGATGACCAGCAGCGTGATCTTGGACCCAAGATCGGCGCATCGATCGAACTCCGGACCATCTGCCATAGGGATGACGGAAAGACCGAGACGGGGTGGGCCACTCCCGGAGCGTGCTATCTGCCGGGTCAGGTCGACCGCGAGACGGGCAGCTTCGCGCGGGCTGCCGCCAAGACACCCGGAATCAATTGGCTGGCGCCCGACTACGCCGGTGTCCTGAGGCGAACCGGTGGCCGGCGCGAACTCGGTGCTCAACGACTGCTCGTACGCCTCGGCGCGCAGACGCTCCCCCAACTCGTTGCACCAGCGAACGAAAGAAGTCGCTACAGCCGAGATCCGCGCCCGACAAGCCCGATCGAGGGCCGCCGGCTACCGGAGATTCAGGCCACCGAGATCTGGGCCCTTGGCCAGCGCGCGACCGACCTCCTCAACGACCGCTGGTCACCCGACCTCGATCGCGTCATCGAGGACATCCAGCAGGATCGTGGCGGCTCAGGTCGCAAGCGTCGCGCGATAGCACTGCTTGGCCTCCTAGCGCGCGGCTGGGACCGGCACTTCGCAGACCACGCGAGAGCGCAAGCCGTCTGGGGCTATGACGGCTACTGGAACGCGCGCGGCGATGTGACCGCGACGTGGCTGGCGCGAGCATCGACGGCGGCCTGGTTGCCCAATGCTCGCGGCTCGCTACGGGCTCCACGGGAACTTCACCTGTCGACCGAGGCAAACCGCCTGAGCGTCGGAGACAGGCGGAGCGCGTACGTGATGGCGGTCGACGACTACATCCTCCGTAGTCCCGTCATCGCGGCCCTGGGAATCCGTCGCGGCCCCTCTGCCAAGGACATCGTTGCGGGACTCGAGCAACTCCGCGATGCTGGCAAGACGAACTCCTCGGTGGAGGCTCAGGCACGAACCGCGTACCGGATCCTCGCCCTCTCGTGCTCTGCAGATGGCCGCGGCCAACGCCCCGTGGATGACATGACCGTCGCGTCGCTTCGCTCTCGGTTCGACGGCGGTCGCGGAACACGAGCAAGCCGCGGGCTGCTGCTGGTCGACCGGCGCTGGTACGCGCCGGACCAAGTGTTTACCGGGCCGCCGATCTTCGGCCGCTGGCGGCCGTTCGTCGCACATTCGCCGCTGCTTGAACCGCTATGGCGGACGCTACACGTCCCGCGTCCAGAGGCGCGCGACTGCGTCGCTGTTCTCCGTGATCTCGCCAATCACGCACTGGAACCTCGCGATCGCCCTGTGCTGATCGAGACGATGCGGACGCTGGCCAGCCGACTCGACAGCACGACGCCCCAACTTCGTACGGTGCTGCGGTCGCTGCCCGTCTGGACGGGAGAGGAATGGACGTCGCGACGACCGGTTTGGGCGGTTGCCGATGAGTCGATCGCCGCCGCGGTCGCCGGCCAGGCGCCGATCTGGCAGCCCGGGTTTGAGATCAACACGATGCAGTCGTTGATTGACGCGCTGGGCTTGACCCTGATAGAGCCCGATGATTTCACTCCCGTGGCAAACGCGGGCTATGGCGCGGCATCCGGTGAGGAGTTGAGAGCACGATTCGCACTCGCGATCGATCACCTTCGCACGGAACTTGCCCGCAGCGACCAGAGCCTCTATGAAACCCTGACTGTTCGCTGGGATGAGCTCGCCGTTACGCACGTTGTGCTCGATCCCGATCTCGAGGTCGCGGCGGACATCGCCGCGGGCCGGCGCCTCGTTGCCCCCGCCGCCGCGCACCTCATCCACGATCCACTGACTTTCTTCGCCCGGTCCGCGGACGCGGTGGGGGCGGCCGACGGTGGCGGCCGCGCGCTCGCGGAACTGTTCGGCGGTGACCGCCAGAAGATCGCGTGGGCATGGTCTGCGATGTGGCAAAAGGCGGGAGCAGGAGTCGCCGCAGAGCGGATCATCCTCTCCAGCGACGTTTCCGATGATGATTCGGACGCCGACCGGCTCGCTCAGCTGCAGCTCCAATCTGAGAAGCGCCGTGGCCGCAACCGCAAGAAGCCTCGCGTTACCCCCACCAAGGCAAACAAGCCCGGGAACCAGGTGAAGGTGCGCATGCTCAAGGAGATTGACAAGCTCGAACCGGGACCCGGGGCGATCGTCAATCCAGGCGCACCACGCGGCGGGATCATCGTGCCGCCCCGGCGCCCGGCGCGGTCCAAACCACCCGATCGATCGACGCCGGGGATCCCCGGAGCGACGACCGGCGGGGCGCCGCCTCCAAAGCCCAACAGCGGCAGGCCGCCAACGGTTCTGCCCCCGATGAGCGAACGTGAGCAGTTGGCGTATGACGCGGTGATCGCCGCACTCGCGCTGAGCGAAGGCGAGGTCGCCGATCTGCGAGATCGACGCGGTGTGGGTGCCGACGCACTCGACGAACTGCGTCAGTGCTTTGAGATCAAGATGTCATCAGGAAGCGAGATTCCGAACGAGATCACTCTGACCCCCAACGAGGTCGACCGGGCTCGAACCGACCGTGACTTCTTTCTCGCCGTCGTCGCCGGGCTCGAAGAGGGCGCCGGCGAACTGTGCGTACGCTTCATCTTTGATCCCCTTTCCCGCCTGCCGCTTCGCCTCCGACGAGACATGACCTTCGGTGGCGTTCGGGACGCCGAGGCGCTGGAGTACGTGTTTCCGACGGCAGGCCCGACGGACGCCGCGGCGGCCGACGGCGGAGGATCCGACGAAGAGTAACTCCAGTTTCTCCGCGGACGAGCTCAGGTGAGCTCGTCGATCTTCGATCTGGGGATTGATCCGCAGTTCGAGATGGCGTCCTCGAATCGCCGGTTGAGCCATGCGAACCCCTCAGCCGAGAGCAGCACGTCGGCTTTGCGCATCAGCGCCAAGCGGACGTTGATGTCCGTCTCGCCATCATGCTTGCGCTGCCGTATGGACAGGAAGGCATCGGGGCCGAGCGCGTCCATCAGCTCGCCGAGCGACACGCCGTCACCGAGCGCACCGTCGATGAACTCTCCATCGTGAACTCGTACCAGATAGCCGTATTCCGCTAGCCACGACCGATGCTCGATGTCCTGAGCAGACGCGACGTCCAACGCGTCGTCATGGGCGACGGCGATCGCACGGCCGATGATCCGCATGTCGTTGGGTGAGGAGGTCATGCGGCTGAGAAACATGGTGTCGCCGTCCCTGACGCGTCGTGGATGACCGCCTCCGGTGGGATAAGTGCAGAACCTATGCGCTCCCGAGCGCCGTATTTCGTCAATGACCGAGACGTTGAGCACCGCTCGCAGGTTGCCGCGACCAGCGAACTTGATGAACGCACGCTCGCTTTCCACCAGCCAGCCGTCTCCGCTCGTGGCGGCCGCCGAGAGTTGCCCCGTCGCCGCGGACGGGGACGGGGGTGCCGGCGCACCGTGATCTGCCAATGCCTCGATCGGGTCCCTGCCCGCGCGATGTCGAAGACATCCCTTGACCGTCGCCTCCCAGGCGCCGAGCTGGTCGATGCCCACCGGCGCGGCGGCCTGGTGCAGTTGGGTGACGTAAGCGCCGCACGCTGACACGAAAGCCGGATCGTCCGAGACGCAGCCAAACTCAGCGTTACGCGCAAGCGCCGCCTCGGTCAAATTGGCCGAGGTCACGATGGCGCGCTGATCGCCGAACACGAACACCTTCGCGTGCAGCCCCCTCAGCCCGCGGACGTCTGCGCCAGCATCGATGAGAACGCGCAGAGCACTCATGTCGCTCACGCCTCGGGCAAAGTCGGGGAGGCAGAACCGCGTGACGACCGTGGCCGTGTCCAGATCGGCATCCTCAAGCAGGCGCGAAATCAACGGACTGCTTGATGAACGGGCACGCGAAGCGCAGCGTGCCATCGCACACTGCGGGACCGCCGCGTAGCGCTTCCTCCCAGTTGTCCTGCACGAAGCCAATTCCCACAGCCCGAAGTGTTCCAGGCCCAACAACCTTTGAGCCGACGGCCGCATGCTCGATAACCGTCAGCCCAGCTTCGCTTGGCCTCGTCCATGAACTCTCGTGAGACGCTTACGTTCGCGCCGCGGGCGAGCACGGTCGCCCCGAGCCCAGGCACGTCCGGATCCGAGGCATGCAGACCTGGCTGTTTGCATATGCAAAGCGACAAGCGAGCCGCACATCTGACCGGCCCCGCATTCGGCGATTAGGCTGAACAACGATGTTTCCCGCTCCGATCCACGTCGTGCACATCGCTGCCAGCTCGGAGCCGAGTGCGATCGTGATCGCCCTCCTCGCTCTACTCGGCGCCATCGTCGGCGCTGCGATCGGCAGCGTGACCCAATGGCTCCTTGATCGCCAGCGAAGGATCCGGGACGGAGCCGCGCATCGAAAGCAGGTCAAGATTGCCGCTCGGATGATGGTTGTCGATCTTTCTCGGGCCGAATCGAACATCCAGTTCTGTATCGACTACAAGGAGTGGTGGAGAGAACCTGGGCTGCGTCCACGGATAAACGACAGCGACCGTCGATTGGTCATCGGTGAATTGACTGACGAGGGCTTCTATAACGTCGATCTCGCCGAAGGAGCGATCGATAACTGGTTTGGCATTCGCGAATACGAACTCGCAAAGAATCAGGGCTACGGCAGCGTGACGATCACTTCCCAACTCGCCACGCTCCAGGAGATCATCGGGTGGATCGAGAAGGCGCGCGCCACACTCCGCGAGTTGACTGGCGATCCCGTCTCGATCGAAGAGACCGAGACCGATCCAGCCCCGGGTGCGACCGGCCCGCCACGCCCGACTTCCGAGAGGGACCCACCCGAGTCAGGCTAGACACGGAGCCTGCGAGCATGCATAGACGATCGCGTGACGCGGCACGCCTCCCGGCGAGCCCTTCTCTTGGCGAGCTCCCGGGCTCGGGCTACTGGCGTCGAGCCCGCGGTCGCCAAGCCGGCTCTCGGTCAGATCTGGCCGAGCGCGATCGCCCACGACCGCGCGCACGCCGTCAGGACCCACGGGAGGTCTGGGTCGCGACGAAGCGGACGGCTCGATGCGACGGCATCTGGCGAGGCCCGGGATGACCCCGCCGTGCCTGAGCGATAGTGTCGTCAGGCCGCCTTCTCTAATCGGCGTTTTTGGTGCCTTCTCGGCGCTTCCGCAGCGCGTCGACAGTCGCGGTCAACTCGCTGGCGAGCGCCGGTAGGTCCGGCAGCGCCGGCTGCAGCTCCGGTGGTGCTTCGGCGGTGAGCGCCATGTCAGCGGTCACGTATCGGGCGACGGCGACGGGCGCTCTGAGGCCGCGTAGAGCCCACTCGGTGACAGTACGATCGCGGCCTGGGCAGAGGATCAGGCCGATGCTCTCCTGCTGTCCGGGCTGACGCTCGAGCGCGTCGAGCGCGTTGAGGTAGAAGTTCATCTTCCCGGCGAACTCCGGCTTGAAGTCCTCGACCTTGAGGTCGATCACGACGAAGCGGTTCAACAGGTAGTTGAAGAACAGGAGGTCGATGAAGAACTCTGTGTCGGGACCGCCCTCCGAGTTCGGGATCCGCAACGGCCACTGGCGGCCGACGAGCGCGAAGCCGCGGCCCATTTCCATCAGGAACGACTCGACGTCGCGCAACAGCGCGGTCTCGAGGTCACGCTCCTTGGATTGGTCGGCGAGCTTGAGGAATTCGAAGTTGTGCGGATCCTTGATCGCGTCACGAACCAGCTCGGAATCCGCCGGCGGGAGAGCGTCGTCGAAGCTCGAGATCGCGGTGCCGGATCGTTCCCGGAGCCGCGTCGAGATCTGTGCCTCCAACACCGGTCTGGACCACCGTGCGCGATCGCCTTCCGGGCGTACCATAGGCGCGACTCCGCGTCGCTGAGCTTGGTCAGGAGTGAGATGTTCTGGCCCCAGGGCAATTGTGCAACGGGTCGTTGCACAATTGACTCGCCAGCTTGGTCCGGGGAGGGCCATGCAGCTGCGAACGCTTGCATGTATTGGAGGTTCCGGCGCGAGAGTCCAGTCATGTCGGGGAACTCGCGGCGGAGATCGGCGGCCAGGCGGTCGATCACCTTCGCTCCCCACCCCTGGGTGCGTTCCCGTCGAAGGATCTCGGTGCCGATCTCCCAGTACAGCTCGATCAGCGCGCGGTTGACCGCTAGCGCTGCGCCAACGCGGGCAGTTCGGATCTTCTCCTTGATGTCGGCGAGCAGCTGCCCGTAGACGGCGGGCTCAGGCGTCGGGCCGTCGCTCGGTTGCGTCATGGCGTCGTCTCCTCGACGGCGTCCGTCGGAATGGGCAAGCCGGCCCCGGGCGCGAACGCGCGGTCCAGCCGCGCGAGCTCCTCCGGGCGCAGCTTCGCGCTGAGGTAGCGATCGGTGGTCGCGAGCTTGGCGTGTCCGAGGAAGTCGCGCACGAACACGGCGTCCGATGTGCGCGCGACCAGGCTGCCGGCTGCGTGCCGCAGCCCGTGCAGACGGACCGGGCGCAGCTCGGACGCCTCGCACGCGCGCTTGTAGCGGCGGCGGAGAGCGGAGCCGTCCAGGCGGCGCCCGAGCCGATTCGCGAGTACGTAGTCGTCCGGCCCGACGAACTCGTCGCGCGATCCGAGCCGCGCGAGTGCGGCGGCGGCCGGTGTGGAGAGCGGGACGAAGCGGTGGCGACGCCCCTTCGGGAGCGTCTCCTCGCCGGCCGACAGACCGCGCCGAACGAGCAGCAGCCGGTCGGGCAGGTTGACGTCCTCCCACCGCAGAGTGAGCACCTCGCCGAGGCGAAGGCCGGTGTAGAAGAGCAGCCGGAACGACTCGGCGTCCTGGCGGTCCTCCGCCGCCCGCGCCGCCAGCTCAGCGGGATCGAAGATCTCCCGCGTCGCACGGTGCTCGCCACGCTCGCAGCAGCGCGCGAGTGCTTCGACCTCCTCGACCTCGTAGTAGTCGAGCGCGGGCGGAGGGTCCTCCCGCCGCTTGTCCGTGGCGGTGACGGGATTCGATGGGAGGTTGAACGCGTCCTCGCGGCAGCCATACGCGAACATCGCGGCGAGCACCTGACGATGCTTGTTGACGTTGCGCGGGCTCAGGCCCTCGGCGTCGAGCGACCGTAGGAACTTGCTCACCTCCCGCACCGTGATGTCGGCAGCGCGCCGGTCGCCGAACGCGCCGATGATCCGGCCGGGGCTCGTGCCCTTTCCGCGCCGGTGCGCCTCGCCGGGCTCGCGCAGTAGGAACGCGTAGTCGACAACGGTCGACGGCTTCGCGCCGCGCACTTCGGTGAGCCACGACAGCCATTGGCGGGAGAGCTCGCGGACCGTGAAGGCCGCCTCCTCCGCTCGGCGCCGCTCCTCGGCGCTCATTGCCATCTCGCGCGCGTGCCCCTCCATCGCCGCGACCGCGGCGACGTTCGCCGCGCGTTCGTCGAGCCAGCCCTCGGGGCAGCGGCCGCGACGCTTGCGCCAGCCTCCGGACTCGTCCTGCTCCTGCCACGCGAGGCCGAGCCTGCGCTGGATCAGCTTCCAGGGCTCCGACTCGTCGTCGCGATACCGCCAACGAGCATCCCAATACGCCTTCCCCTGAGCGCCGATCCGGGGCAGAACGACGAGGTTCGTCTGGAGCCTTGCCGACGGTTCCACCACGGGGAAGATAGCGCCCGCGTCGGATTGGTCATCAACTTTTTGCAATTGGTCATCAACTTTTTTGGTCATCAGATTGGTCATCAAACTCAACAGAAAAGCCTATAAAACCAGGGTGTTCGTAGATCACAATCGCTGTAACCACGGGGTTTTGTGCGTCCAGCCACGGCTTTGCAAGCAGGAGGTCGCCGGTTCGATCCCGGCTGGCTCCACTCGCGAAGTCCCTGCAAATCGTATTGTTTTGGGCCATGGTCGGTGGCGTAGGGTCCGGTTTCGAGCCGTTGTGGAAGCGTTTTGGAAGCCTCTTCCGTGGGCGCAGCTTCGATGCCGCTGCCGGCGCCCGCGGTTTGCGTCCTCAAGGTCGGGTTCGTCCCTCCATCTCGCTTGGGTCGGAGACGGCGATCTCTTGAAATCTCTCGCACTCAGTGCCAGCGATCGTCCTCATCCTGGGAATCAGACACTCGCGATTCGCGGACGGATACCCGTCACCGAATCGCGAGTACCGCGACCAAAAGCCGTCAAGCTCGCCGGTCGCTTGATCGTGGCCGCGAGACTCACGAGGAGTCCCAAGCCTGGCCGTGTCGAGCCACGCCACCATTGCTTGGATGCATGCTGACCGTCTGCGCGGGTCGATGAAAACCGCAGCGCCGCAGCCTTCGCGTGTCCGACAGCGAATGCCCGGAAACCCGCTGAGTGCCGCGACCGGCCGAACGACGCTCGGAATTGGAGAGAGATGCGCACCAGGCGTTGTTGAACGCTGCCGACCTGGCGAAGACCGGGGCCTTTGCGGTCATGCGCCCGCCACGCTAGCTCCAGGGCGAACCGCGGCGTCGCGGTTCCGGGGCGATTCCCAGTGGTCGGTCCGAGGGCCCCGTTGAGCCTATCGTAAGGGCTCCCGGTCGGTCTGGCCCCGAAGCGACCCGCCGATCAGTGACAATTCATCTGCCATGTCTTCGTCTGCGACCACCGAACCGCCTGCCGAAGCGCCACCAGTCGCGGCAGAGCTTGCCGCTCTCACCGCCGAGACTCCTGGGGCCCGGTATCTGCGCGCCGACCTCCAGATACACACCCCCGTCGATCCGGGCTTCAAGCCGCGGCCCGAGCCGAAAGACCCAGCGGAGCGGCGTGCAATGGCGCGGGCATACCTAGAGAAAGCCAACGAGCGAGGTATCGAACTCGTTGGGATCACCGAGCACAACGACGTCAGCTGGATCGACGAGCTGCGCTACGCCGCGCGCGGGTTGGACGTGTTCTTGCTTCCTGGATTTGAGGTCGAGAGCAAGGAGGGCATTCACGTTCTGTGCCTGTTCGATCGGGACACGCCGGTGACCGAGCTTGAGGAATCCCTTGTCCGGCTCGGCCTCACGAAGCAGCGCCGCGACGGCCAGCGGCTCCAACTCCGAACCGATCAGGACTTCGCCGGCGTCCTGAGCCTCATCCAGGGCGAGTGTGGAGGCGTCTGTATTTCAGCGCACATCGAGAGCGACAAAGGGCTCCTTTCCGCGCTACGCGAGGGCGCTCGGGTGGACTGCTGGCACACGGACGAGCTCATGGCTGCGCAGATCTCCAAGCCTCCGGCCGAGATCACGAGCGGCAACGGACGCATCATCCGGGGCGAGGACCCTATCTATGCGCGCAAGCGAGCGCTTGCTTATGTGCTCACTTCCGACGCGCGCTCGTTCGAGGACATCGGCTCTCAATCGACTTGGATCAAGATGGATCGCGTAGGCGTGCAAGGGCTTCGCCAGGCGTTCCTAGATCCAGAGTCACGCATCTCCTTCGAGGATCCCGCGAACCTGAGGAAAGGCTCACATCTCCTTGGTCTCTCCTGGGAGGGCGGGTTTCTCGACGGCGTTCAGTTCCCACTGAATCTCGAGCTGAACTGCCTGATCGGCGGTAAGGGAACGGGTAAATCGACCGTGATCGAGTCGATCCGGTACGCCTTTGAGTTGGGCTTCCGCACCGAGGAAGTCGAGGAGGCCGCGACGCAACTACGCAAGAGCGCGCTGAAGTCAGGCTCCAAGGTCTCGGTCGCGGTCGAGACGGGACCGCCGAATCCGACACGCTACGTGGTTGAACGCACAGCGCCGCACGCCCCCGTGGTTCGCGATGAACTCGGTACACCGCGTCCAGAGCTGAAACCGCAGATGCTCCTTGCGCCGCGCGTCTACGGGCAAAAGGAGATCTTCGGCATTGCTCAAGGGGACCAGGCACGTCTCGAGCTGCTCGATAACTTCGCGACAGATGAGCTGCGCGACACGGTCGAGCGCGAGCATGAGCTGCTGCAGCGGTGCAACGAAAACGGAAGGCTCGTTCTTGACACGCTCCGGCGCATCGACGACGCGGACACCAAGCTTGCCGAACTGCCCAACCTCGAGGAATGGCGCAAGAGGTTCCGAGAGGCCGGCTTCGAGGAACTCCTACGAGAACGGCGACAGCTCGACCGTGAGGAGCGGCTGCTCGGCGATGCGGTCACCGCGCTGCGAGAGCGGCGCCGGGTAATCAGGGAATTAGGAACGGATGTAAGCGAGCTGGCTTCGTCGCTGGCTGGCCCCGATGACGACGATCTCCCCAACAAGGATCTCCTTGAGGCTGCGCGAGCCGTATTGACCACTGCTGACACGCGCTGGACGTCCACGCTCGATGCGCTCGAACAGGGCCTAGGCGAGGCGGTCACGCGGCTGGACGCCGTTCGGTCACAGTGGGCCGAGCGCCGCAGCGCTCGCACGGTCGAGTTCGATCGTGCTCTGAGGGAGTTGCAGCAGCGTATGCCAGACGTCGACCCTGAGCGTTATCTCGATGTCGAGCGGCGTATCGAGCAGCTCGCTCCTCTGCGGGGCGCACGTAAGCAGTTGCAGGCGCGCCTCAAGGAGGCACGCGAGGCACGTAGCAGATTGCTGATCGAGTTGTTGGACGCTCGCGGCGAGAAGCACCGTGTCCGCGAGCGCGCAGCCCAGCGCCTGAATAATGCATCGGGCGGAGCTGTCCGTGTTGAGCTCGAGTTCCAAGGAGATCGGCTTGGCTTCCTCGCAGAGCTGCGGGGGCTCAAGACCGGCGCTCGCAACGAGGCGCTCGAGCGTATGGTCATGGATGCCACGTTCAGCCCCAGCGAATTGGGTCGCTTGACGCGAGAGCGTCAGCTCGGCGGCCACTGGAGCCTCCCGGATGGGCAAGCCGCGCTGCTGGAGCGTAGTCTCGATGGAGAGACATTGCTGCGACTCGAGGTAGCCGAGCTGCCAGACCGAGTGACGCTAGCGCTTGACGTCGGGCCGAGCGGAACTCGCGACTACCGCCCACTCGACAAGCTTAGTCCCGGACAGAAGAGCACGGCCATCCTGCTTTTGATCATGCAATCCAGCCATGATCCGCTGCTGATCGACCAGCCAGAGGACGACCTCGATAACCGCTTCATCTACGACGACATCGTGCAGCGCCTCCGCGAGGCCAAGCGCTCTCGACAATTCGTCATCGCAACACACAACGCGAACATTCCGATCCTCGGCGATGCCGAGCAGATCATCGTCCTGGACGCCCAAGAACGCGGAGGACCACCCGTGCAAGGGCTGCTCCGAACCCGTGGCTCGATCGACAGCACAGACGTCCGGGACGCTGCCGAGCACATTCTCGAGGGCGGGCGCGAGGCGTTCGCTCTCCGCCAAGCGAAGTACCGGGTGTGATCGGGCCCCTCGCCCGCGACGAGCTTGCTGCGCTTATCGCAGGCGGCGAGGACTCGTACACGGAGTTCAAGAGCCCACAGGTCAGGAACCGCGACCTCGCGAAGGAGCTGTGCGCGTTGTCCAACTCTGCGGGCGGCAGGGTGTTGATCGGAGTCGACGACGATGGCTCGATCGTTGGATCCGAAGGATGGGATGAGGAGCGCGTGATGAACGTTGCCCGCACGCTGCTTGACCCACCCATCATCCCCGGATACCAGCGAATTGCCTGGCAGCAGGACAAGATGATCATCGTCGCTAGCGTGGAGCAAGGCGTCGAGAAGCCATATGCCGTTGGCGGCGGTGAAGGCAAACGCTATTTCATCCGCGCTGGGAGTACGTCGCGCGAGGCGAGTCGAGAGGAACTGATCCGCCTAACCCAGGCTTCGGGCGCGGTGGCCGGGGATCTCCGGCCGGTGATCGGCGCCACCGTCAAGGATCTGGACGACAATCTCCTCGCCGCTCGGTTCGCCGGCCGCAGAACAATCCAATGGGACGCGCTGGACGAGACCCAACGTCGCGATGTGCTCATCAACGGCGAGATTCTTCACCCCGAAACGCAAGGCCCGACCGTAGCCGGACTGCTCTGCTACGGGCGCGCGCCGCAGGAGCGCTTGGCGTACGCCGCGGTGAGTTGCGTCAGCTACCGCGGGATGGTCATCGAGCGTGAACTGCTCGACCGCGTCGAAATCGGCGGACGAATCGATCAACAAGTAAGCGACAGTGTCGCGTTCATTGAACGCAACCTCCGAAATCCCTCGACGATTGCGGGCCTCACGCGCGAGGATGCTCCCCGGCCATCGGCGGAGAGCCTGCGTGAGTTGATCGCCAACTCGGTCGCTCACCGTCATTACGGCATCGCGAGCCCGACCCAGCTGCGGGTCTACGCAAACCGCATTGAGGTACTGAGTCCTGGGAGTCTGCCGAACGGAGTAACACCTGCAGCAATGCGTGTGGGTGTCTCGGTTCGCCGCAACGAGTTCCTCGTCCAACACCTCGAGGCGCTCGGTATCGTGGACGCGGTTGGCCGCGGCGTCGTACTCCTGCTCGAAGAAGCCGCGCGGCTAGGCTTGCCGGAGCCACGAATTGAAACTCCAGAGGGGTTCGTCGTCGTCACGTTATGCACGAGTTCGGAGCCCGAGTGACGCGCTCGTAGATGTCCTTGCGCAGTCCGATCGCTGAGACGACGAAGTCTTGGCCCGTAAACATGAGTCGGCTCGCCAGTCCCCGACTCGAAGCCGGTAGAGGCCGGGCTGACCCCGGAGGGCCTTGATGTTCAGGCTCGCCTCTCCGCTTGCCAATCCGAGCTGACCGAACGAACTGCGCAGCTGGGCCAGGGCTCCCGCGACGTGGGGCGGCGGTGCGCCGCCAAGCGATTTCGGGAGTGCCCGCTTGGCGAGGTAGACCGCCATCAGCGATCCACCTTGGCGATTCTGGGGAGAATCGTGACGCGCGAACCTACCGGAAGGCGTCGCCCCCTTCCGACGGGAGCGACAACCACAGCCTTAGCCTGGAACGGGCTCCATCCGTGCAGCCCCAGCCGCGGATTTCGATACATCGGCCAGCTCTTGCGGTGCTGCTTGCGCCTGAGGTTCACCATTAGGGGGATGTCGGGCGCGTAGACATCGGCGTCGAGGAGGTCTACCGACGCACCCTGTTCGACCAGCGCGAGCGAGAGGTTCAAGCGCTCCCGATTGAGGTGCGAGCCAAACGCAGTTTGGGTAAGGCGCGCAAAGACTTCCTCGCCCTCGTCGCCGGGACGTCGGCGTGCCTCGCGAACGCACAGGGCGGGGTCATCGTCCTCGGTGTTCGGGATTCGGCGGCGACCCGCGATGAAGCGATTCAAGGTATCCCAGCAGCATATTCCCAGGAGGGCGTACGCCTGGCGATCTACAACGGGAGGCCCCGGCGCTTACGGTATCGGTGCATGAACGCACGGTCGACGAACGGCGCCTGCTCCTGATCGAGGTTCCAATCGGAGCTGTCGTCCACGCCACCACGAGCGGGTCGTATAGGTGGCGGGTCGAAGATCGGTGCGAGCCGATCGGGCCGGACACGATGCGCTCGATCGCGGCAGCCCGTGGCACGTATGACTGGAGCGGCGAGTTATCAGGCGTCGGGCCGGACGCGATTGTCGCGACGGCATCGAGTGCTGGGAGTGAGGGAACGGTCCTGCTGCGCCGAGAGGACGCCCGCCGGCGGCCTCTCGTCCTCCTGATCGAGGATGTCCTCGGACTCCTCGCAGGCGTCGCGCAGACCGACGCCTTCCGCGTCGGTGCCGCGGAGGTGCGGCTGGTCGACTAATGAGCCCGATGTCGTTCGCGAGGACGATCGATCCAAACGGACCGAAACGCGGCCCCCTGGTGGAGTACGTGGCCACGAAGAAGAAGGTCGACGAAGTCGAGATGTGAACGTTCGCGCCGAGCAGGACCCCGCCGACGGATCCCGATCAAGCGGTCACTGTGACGAGTCACCCGAACCGCGCGCTCGGCATCGCCGATTGCGTTTGAGCCTCAGGTCGACCGAACAGGCTCGACGGCGGCCGGGGCGAACGCGCCGTCGAGGCGCTTTGGCTCCTCCGGGCGAAGCTTCGCGCTGAGACATCGGTCCGTCGTAGCGAGCTTCGCGTGCCCGAGGAAGGCACGCACGAAGACGGCGTCCGAGGTGCGGGCGATCAGGCTCCCGGCGGCGTGCCGCAGGCCGTGTAGCCGCACCGGCCGCAAGCCGGCCCCTGCAGCGGCGCCGCAGCGCGGAGGGATCGAGGCGGCGGCCGAGGCGGTTGGCGAGCCCGTAATCATCGGCGCCGGTGAAGTCGTCGCGATCGGCGAGCCGGGCGAGCGTGGCGACCGCGGGGGTCGGGAGCGCCACGAACCGGTGCCGGCGTCCCTTGGGCAGCGTTTCCTGCCCCGACGACAGTCCACGGCGGACAAGCAGCAGACGGTCCTGGAGGTCAACGTCCTCCCGGCGCAGCGTCAGCACTTCACCGAGCCGCAGCCCGGTAAAGAACAACAGGCGGAAGCCCTCCGCGTAGCGCCGGTCCTCGAGCCTGCGCGCCGCGATCTCCGCCGGGTCGGTGGACGGCACGCCCCCGCGATGCTGGCCCTGCTCGCAGCAGCGCGCGAGCGCCTCAACCTCCTCCACCTCGTAGTAGTCGAGCGCCGCCGGCGGATCCTCCCGCCGCTTGTCGGTGCCAGAGACCGGATTCGTCGAGAGCGCACGAGTGTCGCCGCGGCACGCGTAAGTGAACATCGCAGCCAGCACATGGCGGTGCTTGTTCACATTGCGGGGAGACGGCGGCTCCGAGAGCACCGAGCAGTTCGGCGCTGAGCACGTCGCGACCGGCGCCCCGGGCCGCGACGACCGCTCCGAGGTGATCCTACGTGACCGTGTGTCGTTCGGCTTCAGTTGTTTCGCCCGAACGTGTCTTGACGCCAGGAACCGGACCGGTAGTCGCGAGACAGCCCCGCGCGCCGCCGATGCGAAGTCCGTCCCTCGGATGTAGGCGTTGATGACGTGTAGCCGAGCCGGCTCGCCAGAGCCCCATTCGCCATCCTTCGTTACTTCGATGAGATCTACTCGGCGCGTCCCGGCGTCGACGCTGGTCATTCGCCGAGCTGACCCGAATGTCCGTCCGAGTTATGCACCATCAGACCACAAAGCGTCGTCCACCACGAGTACATCCATCAGCTCCCGCGCCACGTACCGTCGCTGTCCGCGGAGACCATGGGCGGCCTCATTCAACAAGCCAGCTCTTTCAAGCTGGCGCAGCAGCCGTAGCGCGGTCGGGCGCGCCACGCCGAGACGAGCCTCGATGAGACGAGTGGTCACGATCGGGTTTTCGCACATCAAATCAACGACTTGAAGCGCATTGTTGCTGCCGAGTCCGGCCGCCGTCGCGCGGTAGCGCTCCGTTAGTGCGACGATCAGCTCTGCCCGGGCCACCGCATCGATGGACTGGGATCGGACGACGTCGAGGAACAGCTCGATCCACGGCAGCGCATCACCGTCGGTCCGCGTTGCACGGAGCGCGGCGTAGTAACGATCACGCTGCCTCTCGATCCCGGCGCTCAGGTACAGGAGCGGCGCGCTCACGCGACCGCGGATGATGAGGAAGAGGACGAGCAGCAGCCGACCGAGTCGGCCGTTGCCGTCGAGGAAGGGGTGGATAGTCTCGAACTGCGCGTGTAGCAGCGCGTCCTGCACGAGCACCGGCATGTCCGGCTCCTCATTCGCGAACCGCTCCCAGTCCGCGAGGGCGGGCACGACCGCGTCGGGCGGAGGCGGGACGAAGCTGGCGGTGTTGAGCGTCGAGCCGGGTCGTCCGATCCAGTTCTGGCTGGCTCGAAACTCCCCGGGACGTCGCCCAGCCCCATGCACCCCGCTGAGCAGCCTGCGGTGGATCTCGAGCAGCATCCGGTTGCTCAACGGAAGACGGGGTGCCTCCGTGACGGCCCACTCCATCGCGTCGACGTACGCGAGAACCTCCTCGACGTCTGCGTTCGGCGCCTCGCCCGCGGCGCCGAGTTCGAATATCTCCGCAAGCGACGCCTGGGTACCCTCGATCATCGTGGACGCGACAGCCTCCCGCAGCAGGTAGGGCCGGATCAGCAGATGGGGGCTGGGCAGCAGCTGACCGACGCCCGCCAGCCGGCCGAGCGCCGCCTCGGCATCGGCAAGCAGCCCCACGAGCCGCGCTGGAAGCTCGAACGCGCGAGGCAGCCGAGCCGGGAAGTACGCAACGTACGCGTGCGGTCCGCTGGTGGACCGTGCCTCGCCGAACGGCGTCGGAGGGTATTCGCTAGCTTCCACTGGCCCAGCCTCCGCGACCCTAACGAAAGACGCACAGCGCGTTAGAGACGTCACGTGACTGGAACCTGCGTGTTCGGGTCACCGCTCTACCAGGTACCCAGCCTCCCGGGAGCACAGAGCCCATTTCACCGCCAGTCGGAAGTCCCGTGGGCAGCGTGACTAGAGAGACTTGACGACGAGGTAGTAGAACATCGCCCCGAAGAGGGCAGCCGCAGATCCCCACAGGACAGCCCAGCCAAGCGCCTGGCGCCCCGTCATCTGCGGGCGGCCGACGATGAAGATAAAAAACCACTCGAGTACGACGCTGGCGGCGACGAACACGCCGGGGCTAAGGCGCCCGAACACGGCGCCGAACACGCCAAGAATCACCGGTACGGCAGCCACCGCTCCGACCACCGACAGCGCGAAAACCAGCAACTCGGTAAAGGGATCCCGGTAGAGCTTGAGGCGCGGATCGAAGGCCGCGAGGATCTTATTCGGTTCCTTGCTTCCCACGGGAGTGATCATCGCAGACCGGATCGTAGCCGTGCCCCTTGATCGCAACACGCGTGCCACCCGGTCCGCGAGTGAGCTCGTTGTCACGAGGCCCACCACTCAGCGCGTCGGAATCCAGCACGCGCCAACGCTCGCTACCCACCGATCACTCATGGCCTTCGCCATGTGGCAAGCCGAGGACGAGAAAGTTGCTGAGAGCGTGCTGGCGAACCTGGCGAGGCCGATGACTGAAAACAACTCTCACAGGGATGCGCGCCGTATGCTAATGGGCTGTGTGCGAGCGTCTGGGCTCCCCGACAGTCCTCGAGATCCGCGCGAGGATTTGCCCTCACCGCCCCAACTCGCGTAGTCGAAGCATTGTCGGTCACCTTGGTGCCGTTAATCAATCGGGGCGCTCTCTCGACGTGGCGTGGCGGCTCACGGCCTCTCCGAGCCGCCGGTACTAGTCCCGCGAGCGACAGAACCTCTTCGCCCCAAGCCACGCCAGCCATCCAACCAATGCCAAGGCGGCCGGCGGCATCGCGAACACAATCGCGTACGCTATCCGCTCAGAGGCCTCGCGCTCGATCGCGATCAGCTCCGCGACAGCGCCCGAAGCGGCGACGGCGCTCCCAAGCTGAGCTGCTTCTCGGCGAGTCGCAGGAGCACTTGGACGGGCGGTTCTCGCGACTCGAGGGCCAATCCTGCACGATGTGTCGGCAGAGGAGCTGGCGTGGGCGCCTGCTGGAGCTCGCCGGCGCTTCCCCGCCGGCGCGGAGGTATGAGCACGAGGCGCGATTCAGCTCAGGCTCTCACGGATGGCAGGTAGTGCACTTCATGCTGGCGCCGGTGTTGTTCTCGAAAGCGTCGATGTTCGGCGAACCTACGCAGTCGGTTGCGCAGACGCTCGCGCGACCCATGTCCCGCGCCCACGCTGCGACAGCCGCAAGGTACGAGGTGCCCGCGGCCCGGAACTGCGCCTCCGTCATGCCGACGGCGCCGGTGTATCTCGGGAATGGATTGCCTGCGATGAACGTCAGGAAGTCCTGGCCGTGCCGGCTCTCGTGGAAGCGCAGCGAGGTATTGCTGCCAGCCACGTCGGCGGCAGGTGTGCCGCGCCCGTAAGCGGACCTCGCCGTCACCGGATCGGGCCCCGCTTGCGGTCCTTGAGCGGCATAGGAGGTGAAGATCTCGACGACCGGAGGGGTTGGGAGCGGCCCGTTGATCTGCGTGACCCGACCGTGCGCTGACCGGAACGCGGGGGTGGTCTGCTGTGGGGGATCCATGCGGAACTCGGTCTGGTTCCCGGCACCCTGGCGGATGTCGGGCAGGATTCGGACAGAGGTCCCGTTGATCGTCAGCGCTGCCGCTCCTGTCGCGGTGAACTGCGCTGCCCCCGGCAACTGGGTGGTTATCGCCAGGATTCGGTCGAGCTCCGCTTGGGCGGCCGGGTCGACCGTCGGCTTGGCGCGCAAGGCTCGCAGTGCCAGTGGCGCCATCGCTCGCAGGTAGGCGCTGACGAACGGTGCGGCGATGTCGTTGGCTGTAAGGATGCCTTGTGACAGGCGCCAGTCGAGTACGCGCATGACCTCGCTTCGCACCGCCGCGATCCGACCTGCGTCGGTGGCGGTGTCGGCGGCCGATTGACCAGCTGGTGCGAAGTCTGGGCTGAGAGCAAACTGAACGCGACCGCTGCGGCCAGTGGTCAGGTCTGCCTGAACAGCGCCGCCAGCGACGAGATTTGACCGCGTTCCGAGATACCAATCCGAGTTCACGACCGGAAACTCGTTCTGAAGGATGAGGTTCAGGGCGTGCGCTCCGACGCGCCAATCAGGTGCCGGTGTAGCGGTGGGCGGGGCTGGCGTCGGACCGGCCCGCGACGCGGCCGGGGCCGGGGCCGGCTGGCGCTGGATGCCAACCCGAGCGCTGCTCGCCACGTCGGGGCTAGCCACGCTGCGAGCCCGGGCCGCACAGCGCGCGCATGTGCCGCCGACCGCGATCGGCTCGCCACAGGCGCATCGGCCGCGGCCCACTCGGCGGCGGCCCACTCGGTCGCCGACTTGTTGTGCCTCTCGCTCGGCGTGGTCGTCGGCGGGAGCGATCGTGAGATCAGAGGCCGACGGCCGCGCTGCCATCCCCTGCTGGACAACGTGGGCAAGCTCGTGCGCGAGCAGCCGCCGGCCCGGATCGGTGCGTGGCTGATACTGCCCCTGCCCGAAGACGATATGCGCGCCAATGGTGTAGGCCTGAGCACCAAGCGCGCGCGCGGATGCTGTCGCCTCGGCGCCGGAGTGCACTCGTACGCGAGTGAGGTCGCGGCCGAGCCGCTGGCCCATGTCGGCTTCAGTGTCACGGTCGAGCGGCCTTCCGCCGTGCCCCAACGTGCCTCGCACGAGCTCCGAGGTAGCCTCGTCCACGCGTCGGCCGTCGTATGGGGACGCGTGCCGGCGAGAACTCGCACGCGCAAGCGGTCGGCTCGGAATGAGCCGGTCTAGCTTGGTCGTAGCAGGGTTACGCTGTCGGGTGACCAGTTCGCGTTCCATCCAACCCCACTCAGATCAGATTGCCAGTGACGAGGGCCACGCTTTTCCCCGCGTCGACACTATCACGACACGGGTCGTCATTGGCCGAGGAGAACGGTGCGTACCGCGTCGGCGTACGCCTTGAGCTCGGTGGTGCGATCTACGAGCGACACCGCATCGCGATCGGACTTTCCCGTCCGATAGTCGGCCAGGTTCCGGTTCACGGGTGGTTCGACGGTGAAGACGCTGATACCCCGCTTGGGAGCGTAGCCACCCAGTGATACCCCCCCGGGGACACTGCCGCCCCACATCGGATTGGCAACGTTACCGGCGCTGTCGACGTTTCCTGCCACCGAGCCGTGTGCGTGCCGCGCATCCTTTTGCGCCTTGGACACCGTCGCCTCCCCCTCCCTGATGACCTCGCGTTTGTCTCGTCCAGAGACACCGGCGGTGTCCGCGTCGATCCTGTGTGCCGTCTCGAGCGCCAGTCGCTCGTCGGCGGCCGCGACCTCGCCACGCTTGGTGTCGAGCCCCCGCTTCCGCCCGGCCTGGTAGAGCTCGCGCTGTACTGCTTCCTGGCTGTCGGGGCCGTCACTCGCGTGGCGCGTCCGCGCCGAGGCAGCGCCGCGCGCGGCCGTGCTCTCCACGTCGGCCTGCTCGGCGGTTGTCAGCTCCCGCGGGTCGTAGAACACCCCGGCTTGGCCGGGCGCCTGGGTCCCGTGGATGCTGATGATGCGCTCAGGCTGGAACTGCTCGATCAGCCGCAGCAGCATCTGGTTCTCGGCGAGGATCTTGCGCCCGGCAGCGTCCTTGCCGCCGGACGCGGCCAGATCGTTCTCCGGCTTCGGGAAGTTCCTGTTCGTCGGCGTCGCGCCCTCGCGCGTGCCGAAGGCGCCAACGGCGGCGTTGTCCGGAAACAGCGACGGGACGAGAACTACGGTGAACGCGGGCTGGGCGCGCAGCAGGTCGCCCTTGAGCATCTCCGCCACGGCCATGCCCTGGCGCTCGCTACCGTGCACGCCCGCGATCACGAGCGCGCGCCGGGAGGTCGTGCCCGTAAACGAGTAAGCCTTGATCGGGCGATGTTGGGCGGACTGGCCGAGCTCACCCACGGACGCGCGCTGCTCGGCCCCGGCCCATGTGCGCTGAGCAAGCCACAGGTCGTCGGGCCTCCCGTTCAGGAGCACGGCGAGCTCGGCGTCGACGTCGGCATCGGGCGGCTTCAGCAGCCTCAGCGTCTTCAGCAGCTCCTCCAGCGCGATCCTCGAGCCGAGCTTGTCGATCGTGTCGGACTGCGGGCTGCATTGGATGAGCGCCGACGAGGCCCGGCCGGCGTGTCGGACGAGCCGGCGGCCGGCGACACGCGGCAGCGGGGCCACGCCAGCGAGCGCAGCCGTGGCCCTGGCGTCGGCCTCGAGCGGTCCCCGTGAGGGAGAGACGCCGAGGACCGGACTCCGCGGTCGGGCGCCCTGCTGGACCGTGTGGGCGAGCTCGTGAGCCAGGAGTCGCCGGCCGGCGGGACTTCCGGGCCGGTAGCGGTCCTGTCCGAAGACGATGGTCGGCCCCAGCGTGTAAGCCGCCGCTCCGAGCGCGGCCGCTGACCGCGCAGCCTGACCATCCGCATGGACCCGGACGTGACTGAAGTCGTACCCAAGCCGCCGCTCCATCTCCGACCGGTCGCCTTGATCGAGTGAGCGGCCCGGCCGGCTCACCACGTAGGACACGATCGGCGGGACGGCCGGCGGATGCGCGGACGTGCTTCGCAGTCGACCCGAGCCGGCGGGCTTCGACTCACGCGGCGCGAATCCCTCCACCTAGGCCGGCCCCCGCGGCAACACGATGCTCACGGTATAGCTCTGCGGCGGAGTCTTCGCACCGCTTGGCGCCGTCGCCGACACGGTGAACATGTAAGAGCCCGCGGTAGTTGGAACGCCCGAGAGCGTCCCATCCGTCCCCAGCGACAGTCCGGGCGGCAGAGTCCCGGCGGCAGCGAATGTGTCCCCGGAACCCGACGCCATGAACGTGAATGTGTAATCGACGCGGACCGTGCCACCCCGAGGCGGACCCGAGGTGATCTGGATCGGAGCCGGTGGAGGCGCGGCGATGACCACGTCGTTCGGCTGGCTCGCGCGCCCGCCGCCCGAGCCTGTCACGCTCACCGTGAACGGGAAATTGCCGGGCTTGGTAGGGGTACCGGACAGCACGCCACCGGGGGCGAGCGTGAGCCCAGCCGGGACGCTCCCGGCCGTGACGGCGTAAGACAGGCCCGTGTCACCGCTGGCAAGGAAGGTGAAGGTATAGGGAACCCCGACCGTTCCTTCGCGCGCCCTCGGCGAGATGAACGTGACAGTGGGCGCCTGCGGCGTGGAGATGCTGATCGTGTCTTGGCGGCTGGCGGCGGCGCCGCCCTTGCCGGTCGCGGTTACCGTCAAGGTGAAGCCGCCGGTCTTCGACGGCGTACCCGAGAGCACGCCACCGGGCGCGAGCCCCAGCCCCGCCGGGACGCTCCCGGCCGTGACTGCGTACGTGATCGCGGCGTCGCCGTTGGCGACGTAGGCGAACCGGTAGGGCCGACCGACGACCCCCGCAGGCGGAGCGCCGGCGGCGAAATGCACCCGCGGCGCCAATTGCCTCCGCGGCGCCCGCGCGAGCCTGGTCGCCGTCGTGGAGCCGCCCGCCGCGAGCGCCCCCGCCGCCGCCCCGGCTCCAAGCAGCAGGAGCGCGAGCGCGATGATCAGCGGACTACGCAGAAACTCGCCCCGCCGGCGCAGTTGCCGGCTCCGGATGAGCTCCTGGACGAAGCGACAGAGCACCCGCAGGTTGTGCTCGGTCGCCGCCAGCCCTGGGCGGTCGTTGAGCTCGGCTCGCATCTCCCGCGCGCGCTCGAGCAGCTCCGACGCGTCGCCCGGGCGCTCAGCGCAGAGGTGCAAGGTGCCGAGCTCGTGGGTGGCCCAAGCAGCGGAGCGTGTGTCCCCGGCGCGCTCGGCGGCATCGAGGGTGCCGCGCAGGGACCCCAGAAGATCGAGCCAGCGGCCGGCCAGAGCCAGCGGCCGGGAGACCGCTCGCCCGACGCGCACCTCGACACGGAACCGGCCCTTCTTGTCGAGCCGCTCCACCAGCCCCAGGAGCGCATCGATATCGCCGCTCAGCGTCGTCGGGTCAACCTGTCCCTCGACGAGCGTCTTGAACAGCTCATCGGCCCGCTCGACCTTCGCGGTCTCCTTGTCGGCCTCGTCCTCGGCGTGCTCGACGTGACCCAACACCACCTCCGGCTCGGAGCGGCTCCGGCGCTGATCTCGGCTGATCGCAGCGGCCAGCTCGCTCGCGTCCGCGTCCCCGTCCCCGGCCCCGACCGCCTCGCGCGCCAGGGTGCCCTGGGGAGCGCCGACATCGAGGACGAACCGGCCCACGCGCACACGGCCGGTCAGGGGTGGCGACATGCCTGCCGGTGAGCTATCCATCGGGCGCCCATGCGGCCGCGCTCACCGCTACGCAGCGCTGGTAAAGCTCGTGGTTCTGGAGCTCCATCCGCCGTTCGAGCCGCTCGGTGACCCGCGGGTCTCCCTTCGCCTCGGCGAGCAGATGGGTGAAGCCGCACCGCTCGGCGTACCGGCGATCGAAGGCGGCTTCTGTCGAGGGAAATAGGTATCGCACGTGAACGCCGCGGAAGGGCGACTCGGGAGCGAAGCGATGGAACTCGGCGCAGGCCGCGAGGGTGAACTGCTCGATGACCGTGTTCAGCCAGCGCTTGTCAGGGATCTGCTTCCAGGCGGCAGCGTGACGACGGTTGAGCACCAGGTCGAGCGCCAGCCGCGCGTAGTAGCGGATGAAGTCGATGTTGGTGCCGCCGACGATGCCGCAGTTGACCTGGTTGAGCGTCCGCCCCCACAGCGATCGTGCCCACTCCCACTCCGCCGGCACCCTCACTCTGATACCCGCGTCCGTGAATGCATCTTCGATGACCCGCGCGCCCGACCATTCATCGGCCACGTGGAAGTTCTCCGGATGCTGGCCGAGGACCGGTGCGGTGGTGAGCCTGATCGGCAGCGGACGCCACAGGAAGACGTCTGTGTCGAGGTGGACGAACGGAGCCTCCTGGACGCTGAAGGCGAGCAGCTTACCGAGCGCCCATAGCCCGGGGTCCGCGCCGTCGAGCCCATCGAGCTCGGTGCTGACGTGGTCGAACGGGAGACCGAGTTGGTCCACGAGCAGGGCTTTGCCGGCGCTGTCGGTCACCAGCGCCGTCTCGGGAAAGTGCCGGCGCGCGAGCTCGAAGGACAGGCCCCAGGCGAGGAAGTGGTGTAGCGGCTCGCGCCACTGCCACCCCTGCGCCTCGGCGTAGGGCCTGCTCCAGTAGGACCACACCGCCCGCATGCTTAAGTGAGCCGTTGGAACTGGGCCCCGACCACGGTGAATGTGGTCGCAGCCGATGCCGGTATTCCGCCCGTCAGCGTGGCCGTGATCGTGTAATCGGACGTGCTGCCCGGACCGGGATTCGCGAGCACGGCGATGGGGAAGGCGACCGACCTCTGCCCGACGGTGAACGGTTCGCTCCCGGGAACGCTGGGCAATGTCACCGCCGGACCGTCGTCTTGGGTGATGGTGATCGTGAGCTGACCGCTCGTGACCGGCGCATACGTAAGCGTCACCGTCGCCGTCGGGGTTACCGGCTGGCCGCCCGCCGTGACGCCTGTGACCTGGTCGTTGCCATCAACTACGGGTGTCACTTTGGGAGAGTCGATCGTCACCGATTCGACGCCCAGGGTCGGCGCGACGTAGAACCAGGAATCCAGGTCGCTGGCGCGCTCATCGGCCCCGGACGGAAGCTGCAGATCGATCCGCGGAGTCTTGCCGTCGGCGCGCACCGCCTGCTGTCCGAAGGACCGGCCGTCGAGGTAGATCGGGCCGGAGGCGCCGGTGGCGAAGATCATTTCGCCGAGCAGCTTGATCCGGACGCGTGCGTAGATGCCGACGGCGGCACCGGCTTTCACCAGTTCGTTGATCGCCAGGATTGTCAGCCTCTGCATCGCGGTGACGTGGCCGGATGGAAGCAGCCAGGAGATCGTCTGCCCCTTGACGGTGATCTCGGAGTCGAGGATGGTGATCTCGCGCAGGATCGTCGCCGGCAAGAGCCGATTCGTGGCCTCCGAGGAGAGGAATGATCCGGGCGCGAAGACGCTCACCTCAGGTGCCCCCTGCCCCCCGGCCGAGGCGGGCGCTGCGCCGCCCGCAGCCTCCTGAGCGGCGCCCGCAGCGAAGACACCTGACCGCCCCGGCAGGATGACCGGTTCAATCGTGACGATGAAGTTGGCGCCGTTGATCGGTCCGGTGGGTGCCTGATCGAGCTCGACGACGAGGCCATTGGTGGTCAACGCGTCGAGCGTGGTTATGTCGTCATTGACCCAATTGACCTTGGCGATGTGAAGCGCACCCACTTGCTTGGGCTCGCTGAGCGTGGTCAGCGGATCGAAGAGCAGGCGGCAATCGTCGACCGTGTTGCGCCCGAGGCGGAAGAGCGCCGGGGCGAGCGCGCGCGTTGCCGCCGAGAACCGGAACGGCTGGAAGGCAGGCGTTCCCACGGCCGCGGCACTCGGCACCGGCCGCGCGGGCGTCTGGGATCGGCTCCAGTGGATGCACGCCAGCGGCGCGCGGTGGACCTTGGTCGTCTCCGGGGGCACGAACCGGGGGCCCTCGTCGCCGCACGGCGGCCACTCGATCGTCCCGGTCGCGGTCCGAGCGGGGATCGTCCAGTAGTCGCCGGGGTTGTAGTGGCCGGCGTCGAAGCACACCTCGATGCCGTTCTCGAGCTCGATCCACGTGCCCGACGAGAGCGGGATCCCAGCGGCGCTCGCCGCCGGCCCGGACTGGTCCCAGCGGCGCAGCCGCGCGCGCTGGGCGGGGTTGACGGGTGTCACCGGCCCGGCGAGCGTCACCGACGGGTCGGCCGCCTGGATGCTCTGGATCTGGTACAGCGCGCCTGCCTGGTTGGGGACCTGGCCGAACTGATTGTTGTCATCGGACAGCTCGACCCACTGCCCGACCTGGTAGCCGAGGTTGGCGTCCGGCCCGAGTGAGTTGACGTGCACGGTCGCACCCGAGATGTTGGTCACGGCCGACACCACCGACCCGTTCTCGCGTGACCACTTGAACGTGGCCTGCGTCTCGTCTCCCCCGGTATGGACCTCGATCCGGTACAGCTGGTTCTCGACCCCCTGGTAGCCGGCGGCGGGGACGGGGTCGCAACCGCAGTCACCCGTTGCGCCGCTCGTCCGCGCGTCGATCCCTCCCGAGGTGGGGATGAGACGAAGGCCGTACATCGTCTGGCAGCATGGGCTGAGTCCCCTCGGTCCGTGGGTCGGCCGCTCCGTGATCGCCTCGGTCACGGTGGCGACGACACGCCAGACGGTCTGCAGGCGCCCGGTGGTGTCGGCCTGCCCGAGGGCCGGTTCGCGCAGGCAGTGATCGTCGAGCGGGATGACGAAGCGCTGCCAGGCCTCGAGGTACACCTGAACGACGGAGTGCCCCTGCAACCGGGCGAGCTCGGTGAGCAGGTCGACGGCGCTGTGGCTCGGGTCGAGCAGGTAGGGCTGGTCGTCGTAGGAGAGGCTCGCGTCGTTCTCGCACAGCAGGCCGTCGACGTAATACCGGCCTGCGCCGATCATGATCTCCGAGCCCGACACGCTGATCGCGAAGCCGGCGTCGTCGCGGGGGCCGCCGTACTCGCCGATGACGTCAACGGTCTCCGTGCGGTCGAGGTAATCGGCGATGAAGCACTGCTCGTTGGCGTCGGCATCGAGCGCCACGCGTCCTTGCTGCTCGAGGACGGCCGTGTACCCCCTGCGGCGGTTGAACCTGATGCGGCTGAAATCCCCCCTCATGGCCCGTCCTTTCTGGCTCGTGCGGTCACTAGATCAGTCCCGCCCCTATGCCCGGCAGGTCGGGTTCCTCGTCTTCCCACCTCGGTCCCGAGCCGTAGCCGTAGGCGGACGGCATCGGCAGCGGTATCGGCTGCGGGCGCGAGGGATGAATGAAGACGCCGCTCTCCAGGAGCGCCGGCAGGTACTCAGGCGCTCGCAGCTCGACGTTGCTCACGGCCTCGGTCTCTTGAATCTGCAGGTAGGCGCCGATCTGCGATCCGTTGGCGGCGCCCGTCCACACCGCCATCGGGCAGTCACCGCTGAGTAGCGCGTACGCCGGCGCGCCGTAGCTCAGAGTCACGAATGACGGCTCGAGCGCGTTCTCGGATGCTGGGTCGGGCGCCAAGCAGTGGTAGCGCCGGGGCGTTATCGAGTCGTAGGGCAGCACGCAGAAGCGAACGCAACCCGCTTGCCGGCGACTGGCCCACACCGCGGCGGGCCAGGGGTCCCGTCGCGCCAGGCGGGCGTGGAAGATCGTGTTCGAGGCCAGCGTGAGCGTGCGCGTGCGGACCTTGCCGACGACGGTGCTGTCCTCGATGTGCAGATCGCCGCCCGCACTCGCGAGGTCAGGCCCGGCGTAGGCGACGTAGCCCGGCGAGGTGGCATCGACGATGCTCGCGCAGATGCGCGTCGTGCCGCCGCCGTCGACGGCGATCGGGCCGCTGATGGCACGATTGAGGATCAGGGTCGCGCCGATCGACGCGACGATGACGCTGGGTTCGCCGGCCCACAGCGGGGCGCCGTCGGAGACGAGGCCGAGTCCCGGCACCAGCGTCGTGTCGGTGAGCTGAACCGTGGACGGCGCCCCGTCGACGAGCAACTGGCCGGCGATCCACGGGCCGTTGATCAGCAGCTGCCCGGTCGGCGCCGGGCTCCCATCCACAGACGGCGGCCCGGCGATCCCGGTGACTTCGATGTCGCCGGTAAGGGTGACCAGCGCCTCGTTGCAGACCACCTCGGTCTGGTTGGCGTCCGGGGCGGCGGTGGCGGTAACGATCGCGAGGCTGCTCTCCGCCGGAAGGCGCACGGCCGCGCGGCCGGTCAAGTCGATGGTCAGGGATTCGTTGGCGCGCAGGACGATGACCCCGCGCGAACCGGACGCCAGCCCGTTCCAGGCGGCAACGGCGCTCTCGATCGTCGGATACTCCGAGGAGCCCACCACGGCGAAGAAGTCTCCGACCGCGAGGGGAAGCTGGGTCAGCGCCGCGCTGCGGTCATAGGTCCCGCCGCCGATCGGGGCTGGGAAGCCGTAGCAATAGCTGAGCTCGAGGCGGGTTGGCAGTGCCACGTCGGCAGCGAACTGGATGCGCCCGAGCTCGGGGTCGACGGCGATCTTGCCCGCCGGCACGACGCACCGTGAACCGCCGGGCCGGTCGGCGAGGTTGGCGGCGTAGATCTGCTCGGCAGGGACGGGCACGCCATCGGTGAGCAGCATCACGCTGCCGTGCGGTCCTCCATAGAAGTCGTGGAGCTCGTGGCGCTTGATCGGCGCGGGTACATCGAGCCGCGTGGTGAGGAACTCGAACGACGTGCGTGGGCGCGGACGCGAGAACAGCGGCATGTCAGCCCCGAAGGGGCTGAACTTGTAGCGCGCGGAGCCGACGCCGACGGCCGGGGCGCCGGTCACCGGCCAGCTCTGCACGCGCCACAGATGAATGGCGACATTCGGGATGTTGAAGCGTCCGGGGCCATGCAGCGCGATCTCGAGCGGTGCCGCGTCGGGGCGCTCGATGTGGCGCACGCGGGGCGCGATCCGGCGGACGTCAATCGTGTGATTGCCCACGTCGAAGGGAGTGCCAAGCCGGTCGAGCGCCCGTCCGTTGCGCATGTCGACGGTCGCCTCGTGGCTGGGCTCCACGTGCCGCATGCTCTCGGTGGTGATCAGGCGCTGGAACTCCTCGATCGCCACCGCGGCGCGCCCGGAGACATCCATCGACACCTGCTCGAGCGCGAGCAGCGTGCCCTTGCGGCGGCGGCTGCCGATCGTGTTGGCGACCTCGGCGCGGCTGTCGCCGGTCGTCGAGGTGAGCCCGTAGATCGAGCTGTAACCGACGAGATCGCCGAGGTAGGGAATCACCCACGGCGCGCACGTCTCGATGAACTGATCGTCGTAGAGCTGCTTGATGTTGTCCTCGACGACGCCCGATTGCTGTGCGAGCACCGCGAACAGCGCCTGGAGCTGGCCACCCGCGACGGCGTCGCGCGTGCGGTAGACGGCGGGCAGGAGCGCGTAGAGCTGATCGGCGTCGAGGCTCATGTCGACCAGGGCCCGATCCTGCCCGCCGTGGTGCGATCCAGCTCCAGCAGTTGCGCGCCCTGGGGCGGACGGGGACCGCTCGCGCACAGGCGCGTCGGCGGGGGTGTCTGGGCCGGATCGCCGCTCGGCTCGAGCGACTGCAGCTGGACCGCGACCACGCCCGGCACCTGCTGAACGAGCTCGATGATCTCGCTCGCCGCTACCCCTTGCCCGAGCTGGCGTCGGTCAAAGGCAAATGCGTCCGAGACCGATTGCCACACCTGCGCGAGGACGAGATCCGCCGAGTACTCGGGCTCGTTGACTGCGACGCCGGCGCTGAAGGTGAACTGGACCGGTTGGAACGAGGCGACACGCAAGGGCACGTACGGCTCGCTGTAGAGCCGGATCGAGCTGATGAGGCTCGCGAGGATCGGGTCGTCGGCCGTGAGCGTGGCCCCGTTCTCACCGGCCACGGTCAGGAACACGCCGCGGATGTCCCCAAACCAGGTCCAGGTGGCCCATGCCTTGGCGATGCCGGAGAAGGCAAGGGCGAAGTTCTGGTAGTCCTCGAGTGACACCACGCGTCCGATGGTCAGCGTGGGCAGCGGGGCGCTGGCCCGCGCCTGATCGGCTGACGCGGGGTCAGCCGCCCCAGACGCGTCGCCGGGGTTGATGACCCCCGTGACTCCCTGCGGACGGGTGAGCGGCTGGCTCAGCTGCCCGGCCTTGACCATGCCCGCGATGCCAATGCCCTTGCGGTACAGCGCCCGCAAGTTCGCGGTCCCGGTCGGGGTCCGAGCTCCCTCCAACCCGTTCCCGAAGGTGATCACCCGATGGCCGGAGGTATCGGCCCGGGTCACGAACGCGCGATCGGCCGGGCCACGCTCTAGCAGGTTCGCGACCTCGCTCCACCTGAGGTTGTTGACCCACACCTCGAGCGTCGAGCGAGATCCGGTCTCCGAGGTGGCGGTGAGATAGGTGAGCGGTCCCTGCTTGAGCGTGAACTGCAGCGCCGCGTTGGTGGCATCCCCCGACCCGAGGATCTCCTGCACCGTTTCACCATGGGTCGCTTCGACGGCGTTGGCGTTGACCTTGACCTCGGTCGCGTCGTAGATCCGCGCCAGCGGTGCCTTGAGCGTGAGCACGGTGATGTCCCCGTTGACGGTGACCGACTGGACGGTGGCCGCCTCGGTCACGTCGGGGTCGCCCTTGGGACCCGGCTTGGCGGGAAGGAGGACAATCGCGCCGGCCGCCCCCGGCGCGCTCAGCTTCCCGGACACGCCGCTGAGCGTCTCCACGCTCCACAGCACCTTTCCCGGGCTGGCCGCATCGCTCTCAGGGGGAAAGGCATCGACGATGAAGACCTGGCCCGGTGCGGCCGCTGCGCCGGTCACCGTGCCGCTCGGGACGAAGGAGAACGTTGCGGTCTGGTCGAGGGGGACCTGGAGGCGAAGTCGCTTGCCGGTGATGCCGATCGGCTGCCCGGCACCAATTTCCTGGCCGCCAATTATGGCGACCTGGCTTCCCGCGACCGGGGCGTTCATCCCCGGACGGCGGAGATAGGCGGAGTCGAGCGCCCACGAGCTCAGCGGCGGGGCGCTGGCGGTGAGCTCGGCGCTGTAGATGTAGGCGGTGATCTCCGGCGTCTCCTTGATGAACGCGTAGATCACCTCGTTCGCGCTGAGGTTCTGGTCGCCGCTCAAGATCTCGACCAGCTGCAGGGTCAGCCGCGTGGTCTTCGAGATCAGAGTGAAGTAGCCGGGGTTGGTGTCGGCGGCATGCTCGATCTGAAAGACCGAGGTGTATTCATGCTCCGTTCCCGTGAGCACGATCCATTGCGGGGGACCGCTCGGCGGGGGAGCGAGGCCGGGATACACGCCGTCGAGGTGGATCTGGTAGCTGTAGTCGGTGTACAGCTTGGTGTAGTCCCATGCGTTGCGGAGCGGCTTCGGGTAGCCGGGCACGCTCGTGATCCCGGCGCCCGAGAGGGTCTGCGGGTTGGGCGCCTGCGCCCCGTAGAGCCCCGCCTTCTTGCCGAAGGCGTAAAGGGACAGCTTGCTGCTGTCGGCGCCGCCGGGCGCCGAGGGTACGAGCGGTGAGGAGAGGGGCTGGTCCCACGCGATTAGCGTGTTACCAGCCTGTGGATACGGGGTGATAGCTGTTAGGTAGTGGAACTCGGTCGCGGCGTCGGACACGAACAGCACGCCGTCACCCACCGCCAGGTGGTTGGCGACCCCGTCGATCCAGGTGCTCGAGTCGCCCGCGGAGAGCTGCCACGGCACCTTCGTCTGTGCCGGTAGCGCGTTCCACCCGATCCGGGCGGTGATGTCGGACGAGGTCTCGAAGACCTGCGCGGTCTGTCCCGGTCCCGGGATGCTCTGCACGCGCGTGCCCGTCGGGATGAGCACGTTGTCCGGCGCGCCCGGAGCGCTCGCTAGCGTAAAGGCGAGCGCGGCCGAGGCGGCCACGCCCGGCGAGGGCTGATAGCCGACGAGCGCCGCGAGCTCGAAGACCGAGCGCTGATCGACGGCGGTGCGCAGGAAGGCCTCGTTGGCGAAGCGCTCCTGGTAGAAGGTGAGGATGTCGAGGGCGACCGCCCAGGCATCGAGCAGCGCCATCGAGAGATCGTTCGCGTCCCTGGTGCGCAGCAGTCCGAGCGCCGGAAACGCGGGGTCCGAGAGCGCCGCCAGCATGCTCGGGTCGAAAGTGCCGTAGCGGCCAACTCGATAGGCGATCGAGCTGAGCGCCGGACGGTTGGCGATCGCCTCTGGCGTCTCCCGCCTGAGGCCCGTGCAACAGCCACAGGGCGACTCGATGATCGGCTCGCAGCCGGCGCTCACCTGCCACCGTCCATGCCCAGCACGAATACGCCGTGGTCGAGGTGATTGGGATCGTTGTCGCAACGCGGGATGTCCAGCCGCCCCGTCGTCAGGTAACCCTGAGCGACGCCGTCGATCCACGGAGCGTCCATCCGCGTGAACGTGCTCAGCGTCACCGAGCGGACGCCCTCGACGGCCTGGGCGGCGGCGACGAGCGGACTGGCGTACACGGTCTGACCGAAGGAGAAGTTCTCGGCATTCAGCAGCCCGCGGGCGCCGCCGCACTGATCGCCCGTGATGAACACCGCCATCAGCGCGCGGTAGACGTCGCCTTGGAAGTGCTCCGGGTCGACGCAGACCTCCAGCGCGATGCGCAGCCCGACGATCACCGCGGTCTCGACCGCCACGTCGGTGCCCATCATCCGTCGCGTGTCGAGCCGGTCGCCGACCAGCGCGGCGAGCGTCGCCGTCAGCGCGGCGGCCGCCGATTCGACCGAGACGAAGGCCGTGTACCAGCTCCCCGTCCAGCGGTAGGTGCCGCGCGCGGCGGCGACTCCGGCCACCTGCTGGGCCTGCTGCGCGTAGTCGGCCTCGGTCACGCAGCGCAGCTGGCTCTGGTATGAGAAGGGCGCGAAGCGGCGGATCCGGTCCATCCCCTCGGGATCGATGCCCCCGCTGGCCGCGAGCGGGTTGCGCACCGCTTTGATCTCATTGAGCGGGTGGCGGTAGGTCTGAGCCACGACCGCGTGCGCGAGCGTGTCGCGACCGATGTTTCCGGCGCTCCCGTTGCCCGTCCGGTAGGTCGTGGTGAAGGTCATTCCGTGGTCCACCTTCGCCCCGTACACGCCGTCGCCGAAGCGCAGGAAGACGGTTCCGTCGTGCTCGATCTCGGGAACGAAGGCATGGTCGGTGGGATGACTGCTCAGGAGGTCCGCCGTCGCGGTCCACACCGCCCCGTCCAAGTCGGAGGCGAGCTTGAGGTTGGGCACGGCGTCGGCGGTCCCGGGCCTCAGGAACGAGTCGGCGGAGGTGACGCCGGTGAACGGCGGGCTGAACGTCAACGGGGCCTGGGCGAGGCTCGGGTAGAAGCGCGGCAATGGAGTGGTGACGGTGGCGCCCGTCTCGCAGCTACATGCCGCGCTCGCCTCGGGCGCCGGTGGCGCTGGCGGAACGGGCCCGAGCTTCTCGCTGGGATCGATCCACGCGCCGTGGTCGGCGGGGATGATGTTCCCGCGCGCCACGCTGACCTCGACCACTTCGGCGCCCGGCTTTGCCGAGATGCACAGCGGGAAGGTCAAGGCGTCCTCGGCGCCCCAGGCGATCTGGGTGATCTCAGCTCCACCCAGCGGATCGACTCCGGTCCTCACCTCGGTCAGGCAGACCGCGCACCGATGCGCCGGGTCGGCGTCCTCCGGTTGCCCGGTGACCGGCCCGAGAACCTCCTCGAAGATGAGCACGTCCCCGGCCCCCAGCTCGAGTAGCTGTCCCGACAGGGTCGCCGCGGTGGCGCCGATGGTCAGGCAGCATTCGCTGTCGCGCCAGGTATAGAAGGCGATCTCGTTGTGCTCTTGCCAGACGACGCTGTCCTCCATGGCCGCGAACGCGGGCTGCCTTCCCGACTGCAGCCGCTGGGCGACCGGATCGCCCTGCTTGGCGGCGCTTGGCAATCCGGGAGCGCCGACGTAGAACAGGGTGCCCGCCGGGATTGGCAGTCCGGTTGCGTTGTCGGTCTCGACGTGGACGAGCGTCCGCGCGTTGCACCCCTCGCCGATCGTGTAGTCGACCAGGCGCGCGTGGCGGCGAAGCGAGATCCGGCTGCGTGCCGTCCCCAGGTACGCCTCGGTGCTCACCGCGTCCTGCTGGTAGCTCAAGTGGTCCGCGGCGTACGCGAGTACCTCGGCGATGGCCACCCCGAGGTCGGCCGCGTGCGTCTCGGTCCATCCCGGCGCGATCACGGCGAGCCGGTCGCGCATCACCTGGAGAAAGCCGTTGTAGTCCTTGGCGAGGTAATTGATGTCGGGCGAGGCCGGCAGGTCAGGCGGGCAGCAGAGGCTGGGCAGGCAGTCGGCCGGTGTGGGGCACCCGGCCTTGAAGGAGAACTCGACGTGCGAGAGCTGAGGGTCGACGCCGGCCGGCGGCCCGGTGGCATCGGGACCCGCGATGAGCGCGAACGTATAGGTGGAGAAGTCGCCGGTGCGATCGAGCTCGACGGTGATCGCGTTGGGGTCCGCCGCGCTCGTCGACAGCGACTTCGCGGACACCGGCGCGCCGCCGGTGATGCTGACATCGGTAGGGGTCAACTGGAGGTTGCGCGCGTCCTTGAGCATGGTCACCGCCAGCTGGGTGCCGCACCCGGGATCCCCCAGCACCTCGAGGTAGTCGATCCCGTTCAGCCCGGCGGCCTGGAGCACCAGCTCGCGGCGGTTGCTCTGGGCGCAGAAGTAGATCACGCGACCGCTCCGCCGTAGACGAACTGCTGCGTCTGCTGCTGCTGGGACTGCAGCACGGTGTAGACGACGGTCACCTGCAGCGTTGCCTCTTGCGCCGTCACCGTCACCGCCTGAACGCGGATGAGGTCAGACAGCCACATCTGGAGCCCGGCCTGCACCGCCTGCTGCTGGGCCGCCGCGAGCACGTCGCTGTTCGGCTCGAACACGAGCTGAGCCGTGCCGCTGCCGAAGGTGGGGCGATTGACGCGCTCTCCCGGCGAGGTGAAGAGGACCTGCTCGATCATCTCGGCGATGTGGGTGAGCGGGTCGGTCTGCGCCGTGTGACCGGTTCCGTCGATCGCGTACGGAAAGGCCAGGTTCATGTCGCGCTCACCCGCACCTGCGTGACCACGGGAATGAGCGGGACTCCGCCCGGCACGGTGATCGCGACGCCGCCCATGATCACCAGGGGCTGCCCGTAGGAGGTGACGCGCACGGTGCCGAGGGCCCACTGCGCCGTCACGCACGGAGGTATCCCAGCCGGCGGCACACCGGGACACCCGGCCACGGTCCACGGGGCGGCGATTGTCGATACCGGCATGCCCTCGCAGCTCACGGCCGGGCTCGGGACGGCGGGAAGGGCCTGACCCCCATGGGCGCACATCACCGTCGCGCCCTCCTGAATCAGGAAGCCAGGCATCAGACGATCTCCAGCGCGCCTTCGTTGATCGTGACCGATGGTCCGGCCATCACGATCGTCGCCCCCTGGCCGTTACTGATGATGATGCCGGTGTCGGAGATCGAGATCATCGCGCCGGTGGTCGACTTCAGGAGGATCCCGCCCGTCGGTCCCGGCACGTCGCTGATCATCAGCGCGTTCTGCAGCGGCGTCTGGATCGTGAGTTGCGGGACCCCAGGGGGCGTTATCAGCGCGAGCGCGGGACGCTCCGCCACCGAGCCCCAGAAGCACCCGACCCAGATCGGATAGTCAGGGTTGCCCTGCTCGAATTCGATCCATACCTTGGAGCCAATCTCGGGCACGACGTACAGGCCCGATTGGATCCCGGCGTAGGGCAGGCACGGCGTCGCCCAGGTCGTGGGGAGGAGGTTGGAGACGTCGGGTACCTGTACGAGGATCCGGCCCGTTTCGAGCGGGTCGACGTTGTCGAGCACGAACCCGCGGTACTTACCGAGATAGCGTGTTGGTGCCGGCATGGCAGGGTTCAGTAGGGAGCGGTCGGGACGGTGGGAAGGTCTGAAATCAGCGCGTTGCGCTTGAGCACGAAGGACTGCTTGTATTCGCCCGGCTTGACGCTGTGGGTGACGCTATCGACGTAGTGCATGCCGTCGAAGGCGAGCCCCGCTCCGCGCACGCCGACGAGGCTGCGGGCGCGGAGGAGCTGGCCGTAACGCGTGACATCGAGGGTGCCGTTGACCGTTACCACGTCGGCGTGCTTGACCGCTTCGGCGATCCCGAGCATCAGCGCCTCCGCCGGCGAGCGCTTCGCGGTATCGTCGAGCTCGTGGACCTGCTGGGGGATCGGCACCGCGACCCCGAGCGGCGGGTTGAAGGGTGTCACCGGGGGAATGGGGATCGGCACGGTCACCCCCGAGAGCGATTCCTGCATGAACACGATCGGGAGCACCGACCCCTGCGGCTGGTACTTGAAGGTCAGGCTCTCGACGTTGGTCCAGGAGTCCATGTTCACGTTGAGCGCCGGCTGCGGGGTTCCGATCCTCACCTGCGGTCCCCAGTAGGCCTGGTTGATTCCGGGCACCGGGCCCGGGACGATGTAGAACACGTAGCCGGCCTCGCTCGCGAGGTGCTCGATATACGTGAGGTCGGTGCCCCGCTGCACGGGAATCTGCTCGATCGGTACCGAGATATCGGGCACAGGGACGGGGATGACCTCGGGCACGATCCCGAACGGCGCGTACTTGGCGAGCATCAGGAGCACGCGCAGGTCGGGGCTCATCGCCGGGTAGGGCAGCCCGGTCAACTCGATCAGGCCCATGAGCACGCGCATGTCCCGCCCGCTGACGACGAGCTTCGAGTTTCCGCGCATGGCGTCAGGCTGAACCTCGTGGTGCTCGATCAGACCGTCGACGATCACCTCCGGCAGACCACCGCCGATCGACGCGGTGAGGATCACGCGCAGGAAGGGGATCGACGAGCCGGCGGTGAGGAGCAGGAAGGTCTGGAGCAGGGACCGGTCCGCGAGCGTGAAAGTGATCTGAAAGCCGCTGCTCTCGGTGGCCGACTCCGTCACCTCGGCGGACACGAAGGCGTCCACCAGTGCCTTCGGGGCAGGTAGCGCCTCGAGCGGACCGACGAGGAGCGAGAGGTAAAGCGGGCTATCCATTGCGCGCACCGGGTGGCGCGGCCGCGGGTAACGGGATCGCGATCTCGTGCCCCGCCTGCGAGGTCAGCTCGTCGGGGTCGGTCGCGCCGTTCGCGTCGCAGATCATCCAGTACAGGAGGGGATCTCCGAGGAAGGTGGCGGCGAGGTTGTCGAGCCGGTCGCCCTCCTTGATCACGTAGGTCTGCGTCGATGCGTATGTCGCCGCTTGGGGAATGATCCGGCGTGCCAGGTACTTGACGGGCGTCCCGTCGGGGAGCTCGAAGTCCTTGGTCGCCGCGCCGTAGTACCGGCTGCTCGGGTTGGTCGGCGCGCCGGTCCCGGCGGCCGAGGTGATCAGGGCTGAAAGCGCGTCATCCATAGGTCTCGTCTAGGCCTGCTGGGCCATTGCCTCCTTGGCGAGCTGGTAGGCCATGTACAAGCCTCCGGCCGGGCTCACGAAGGCCACGTCATTGACGTTCAGCACCCGCATGTCGAGCGTGACCTTGGCTCGAATGGGATTGAGCTGAGGATCGAACGCCTCCTCGGTGATGCTGAGGTCGGTCAGCCGCATCGGGGTGATCCGGTGCCGGTTCCATGCGAAAACCGTCAGTGCCGAGTCCATCGGCAGGATTTCGAGGGTGCCCGACGACGAGAGATTCTCGTTCGTGATCAGGGTGGCGCTCGACGGGTAGGCCAGCAGCTCGAGCACCGAGAGCTGGGGCTGGATACCGAGGCTCATCGCTACCGGATTGCCCGCAGCGAGCTGGTCGGTGGCGTCGATCTCGACCTCCGCCTTGATCGTCTCGATCGCCGGCCCCTTGAGTCGGAGGATCTCGGTGCGGTCGGGTTGCTCGCCGACGGACTGGGGCTTCAGCGAGCGCGTCAGCGTGTCGGGGTTGTACTGGAGCACGATCGTGCTCAGCAACGCGCCAGTGCTGGGGTCAAGCGCGAGAATCGCGCCCTGGCGCACGAGCGGCGAGACGCTACTCATCGCCGGGTGCCGCCTGTTAGCGCGGAGCGCAATGTTGCCGCCACCTGGGCGGCGGCGGCCTCGGGGGAGGCGCCGGGCTTAAGCGTCCCCGCATCGAGCGCGCGCACGGTGCGCCGGCCGGCGCGCGGCCAGCCGTCGCCTTTCCCAAGCTCGGTGAGCTGCGCCTGGAGCGAGTCGACGAACCGCGTCCGCTGCGCGGGCGAGTACCCGTTCAGGGTGATCCGGCGGATCTCGAAGTGAACGCTTCCGGGGCTCACGTGAACCCCCGGGTCTCGGCCGGCGTCAGCGCCTTGTCGAGCTTCGCGTACTCGGTCCGGGCGGCGGCGAGGATGTGCGCGGGCCCGACCACGTTCGAGTCCTCAGCGGCCAGGAAGGCCGCGTTGGTGGCGATGTTCCGGATCACCCCGCCAGACACGTTGAGCTGCGCGAGCTGCTCGAAGTCGAGCTCGGCTCGTGGGGTAGCCGTGGGGAAGATGCGCCGCCAGATGCCGGCCCGCGCTTCATGATCGGGAAAGGGGAACTGGACAATGAAGCCGAGCCGGCGCACGAAGGCGGGATCGAGGGCGTGCTGCATGTTGGTGGTGAGGATCGCGACGCCGCGGTACTCCTCCATGCGCTGGAGCAGGTAGCTGATCTCGAGGTTGGCGTACCGGTCGTGGCTGTCGCGCACCTCGCTGCGCTTGCCGAACAGCGCGTCGGCCTCGTCGAAGAGCAGGACGGCACCGCTCCGCTCGGCACCGTCGAACACCGCGCGCAAGTTCTTCTCGGTCTCCCCGATGTACTTGCTGACGACGGAGGCAAGGTCGACTCGGTAGAGGTCGAGTGCGAACTCGGCGGCCAGGACCTCTGCCGCCATCGTCTTACCGGTGCCGCTACTGCCCGCGAACAGCGCCGTCAATCCGAGGCCGCGCGCATGCTTGGCGGCGAACCCCCACTGATCGTTGACGATCGCCCGCCGGCGCATGTGCACCGCGATCTGTCGGAGCGTCTCGATCTGCGAGGCCGGGAGCACGAGGTCGTCCCACCCCGCTCTCGCCTCGATCCGCTGAGCCAGCGTCTGGAGCGATGTCCGGCCATGCTCGCGGCAGATCCGCCAGCACAGCTCGCCGGGATCGCCGTCGGCGTCCGCAGCTTCGGTCTCGAGCACGCTTGCGGCGCACAGCTTGATCGCCGGAGCGTCGAAGTCGAAGTACTCGGCGATCCGGTCGAGGACGCCGTCGAGGCGCTCGGCGAGCGGCCCGAGGCTCTCGCTCCACAGCCCCCTGCGCTCATCGTGCGACAGAGGGGCGAGGACGAGCCGGTGCCCCTCGAGCTGCTCGGCCAAGGTCCCCGGTCGCACCTCGACCGCCACCGGCGCGTGGACTGCTTCGAGCCAGGCCGAGACCGGCCCGATCGAGTCGCAGTGCTCGGTGCCCAGGAGCAGCGCTCCACCACCGAGCGTCGCCTCGCGCGTCCACAGCCTGGCGAGATGCTCGCGGTCAACAGCGGCCGCCGGTATGTCTGACGCATCGAGGACGTAGGGCTCGATGCCGAGCTCATCGCAGATGGCGGCGAACGTGCTCTGCCGGATCGACCGCTGGCTTCCGACCAGGAGGAGCGGCACGCCAGGGTTCTCCATGCGGGTCCAGTGACGGCTCCCGACGGCGATCGCCTCGCCCCGCCCGGGACGCGCGAGCGCGGCGCGGGGGAGCGGACGCACGAGTGACTGAAGACGCTCGTCGATCGCGGGAACGCCGAGAATGAACTGGAGGATGCGCTCGGCGAGATGCAGCGGGGCGTCGAGCAGAGTGCCGCGCCCGGGCTCGACCAGCCGCCAGAAGCGAAGCGGGCCCGACGGGGTGACCGCGCTCCAGTGGGGGTCTGAGAGCACCGTGAGCGCAAGCCCGAACGTCGGGCACGCCACCCCCGCGTCGTCCGTCACCGCCGAGCGCGCCCCGAACCGGCTCTCGAGGGCAAAGCCAGTGCACAGGACGAGGACGTCGTGCTCGAACTGGCTCAGGCCGAACGCGGCCCTGAGCCGCTCGAACGGGCGCCATGCTTCGTCCCCGGGCAGTGAGGATCCGCTCGCGGCCCCGCCCGCTCCGGCAGCTTGACCCGGCTCGGCCAGGGAGCTGTACACCCGATCGAGCGCGCCGCCGAGGGTCTCGCCGTAGAGGCGGGGGTCGGTCTCGACGGTCATGGAATCACGTGCACTTGTGGCGTGAAGCCGCCTCCGGCGGCCGGGACCAGCGCGCTCGGAGCCCCGTCGATCTCGACTCGAAGGGCAAACGTCCCGAGCGGCTGGCTCGCGGGAATGGGAAAGTTCAGCGTCGGCGAGGAAGCCGGGGCGCTGAGCGGGCGGTCGTCGAGCGGGATGGCCGTATCGCCGATGTAGAGGATCGCCTGCTGGCCCCGGCCGACGGGTGGGGATAGCGTGAGCTTGAGGACCGTACCCCCCTTCGCCTGCACCGGCGATGCGTCCGTGATCTGCGGGATGAGCTGGAAGGGAGCGGGGCTCGAGCTGAAGCCCGGGTGGGCGACGAGCGCCGTGGGCGGGAACGAGACCTGTCGCAAGACCCGCACCATCCGCGTGCCCGCCGTCAGGCTCGCCGGCAAGCTCACCCGCACTGTCTTGCTCTGGATCGTGTCCACAGGGACCGGGGTGCCGTTGTCAAACGACACGAAGGTATCCGCCGGGCTGGCGCCGACGAAATTGCTTCCGGTGATCGTGAGCTGCTGGCCGGCGGCAGCCATGTTCGGTGACACCGCGTCGATCACCGGCGCCGTGAGCGGCTGCACGCTGACGTTCCGGAACTGCACCGGTTCGCCCGAGGTGAACGCCTCGGTGTCCTGGATCACCACGACCGACACCTGCAGCGCCGTGCTCGGACGGTAGGCGGCCTGGAAGGCGGCCCACAGCCGGTAGATCTCCTCCGTGGTCAGCGTCTCGGGCGTGATGCGCAGGTGCTCGACCTGCTGGGCAAGGGTGCTCGTGGCGATGAGCTGGGCCTCGGCGCTCCCGCTCAAGCTGGCGAGCGCATCCTGGATCGTCTGGGGCGGAACCACCGGTGTGTCGTGGAACACCTTCATCGCCCAGGCCAGCAAGATCTCGGGGTCGAACTGCTTGCTCCCGTAAGCGGACACCAGGTAGTGCAAGTTGAGTGCGAGCGGAGGGTTGCTGAGCCGCTGACCCCCACCGTTGGCCGACGGCAGGTCGAGGTTGCGAAGCGCCGGGTTGAGGCTCACGTAGTACATGAACAGATTGACCTGCGGCTGCTCGCTGGCGCCCGTCGCGATCAGGTCAGGCGAGGTCGCGGTGATCCCGGGCGTGGTGCCGAGGACGGTGCTCGGGCCGCCGCTCGTGAGCGCGTTCGTGAGCATCGAGCGGAGCACCGCGCTGACGCCGCCCACCGCGAGGTAGTCACTCATCGCCGCTGATCCTGCTGGCGCAGGAAGTCAGCGAGCGAGAGCTGGGGACGAAACGGCGC
>JALYZL010000121.1 GCA_030948875.1 Actinomycetota bacterium | reverse complement strand
TCGGGCCTGATCGGGCGGCGGGCGTCGAGACCGACGAGCCCAACTCCGGTCAGTTCCCAACCGTCGTTGCCGAGGTCGGTGAGGATCTTGATCTCGTCCAAGGCGGTGGCGCGGAATGTGCGTGCCTCGTAGTGCTGCTCGGGATCGCCGTTGGAGTTGTCTGCGGCGAGGAGCGCCGCGGCGTAGTGGTCAGGCTCGCCGAACGCCTCCCGGGGCCGCTCGCCGCTCTGCGCGAGGTGGTCGGAAACCTCGCCGATCACCTCTGCGGCGCGGGCCGGATCGAGCCCGCGCCGTTTCAGGGCTTGGTCAAGTTGCTCGAGGTATGTGCGGTCATCGATCATGCGATGCCTCCCGGATCGATCAGTCTTTGCGTGGTATGCGCGAACGCGGCCCATGCGAGTCCCTGTTCGCGCAGCAGGGTGCGCCCATCGAGCGTCAGCGCGTAGTATTTTCGGCCTGGTCCGCGCTGGCCGGGCTCCCACCGGGCGGTGATGTGCCCGGTCGCCTGTAGTCGAGCCAGCAGCGGGTAGAGCGTTCCGCCTTTGACTCCCGCGAGCCCGGCCTGCTCTAGGAGGCTTGTGATCGCGTAGCCGTGCCGCTCTTGCTCGGCCAGCGTCGCCAGAACGCAAAGGTCCAGGACGCCTCGAAGCCATTGCTGTCGTCGCTGGTACATCTAGATAGTTATACCAGGTAGATAGTGGCGCAAGACATTCCTTGCTTGATCACAGCCTTCGCCGGCACCGCGCCGGCGATCAACGCGTCGTACCGGCTCCTGCAGATCGGTGGTGGTACCGACGTTGGCTCAGGTGCCAGCGTTACCTCCGCTGCCTATCCGCGGGAGCGCCGGCAGCTCGAGACGAAGCGCGCTCCGGGCGCGGACCTCGACCACGTCCCGCCTCCCGATTGCCGAACGCGCTACGAACGTCGCTTCGAGCGCGCTCTTGATCCTCCCGTTCGCGGTAACCGCGTCTCGTGCCGTCGCGGCCCGGCCTGTTCTGCGTTCGTGTCAGGTCTTCACAGCGACGCGCTGGCGTGGGCTTATGTGTCCGACGGCGGCAGCCGCGAAATGCGGCCTGATCGTGAGACTTGCTGTGGCATGTCGTCCATGGCGAGGGGGCGACCTGACCGGCGGGCGCGTTCGCGTGTGATCGGCAGGAGCAGTCAGATAGAGCGGCCTCAAGTTGCAGGACGGTCGCAGCCGGCGGGCGACTCGCACGGCCTGTGGCGTAGCGTTCGCACGAGCTTCACAGCCCAGCCAAGCTCGAGCGAGCGCCGGAGGCCCAGACCAACATGCCGTGGACGGACTGGTCGCCACGGCTCAGCCCTCGTCGTGGTTGACGACCTCGATGTTGTGCCCGTCTGGGTCGAGCACGAACGCGCCGTAGTAGCCCGGGTGGTAGACCGCGCGCTCGCCCGGGGCGCCGTGGTCCGCGTAGCCCGCCGCGAGCGCGGCGTCATGGAACGCGCGCACCGTGGCGTTCCTGCGCGCGGGGAACGCGAGGTGGACGTGCTGCGTCACTGGCCGTTCGTCCCGGACGAGCGAAAAGCTGTAGTCCGGGCCGGACAGCTGCACGCGGCCCGCCTCGTCGTGCGTCAGTCGCAGCCCGGCGTGCGGGGCGATTGTCGCGTAGAACCGCCGGGAGGCCAGCGGATCGCGCACGCGAATCCACAGATGGTCGATGCAGCCGTCCGGCACGGCGTCCTCGCGGTCGTTGTGGACCGCCTCGACGCTGTTGCCGTCGGGATCGAGCAGGAACGCGCCGTAGTACGTCGGGCCGTACCGCGTGCGCGGCCCGGGCGCCCCGTCGTCGCGGTACCCCGCGTCGATCCCGGCCTGCCAGAACGCGTCGACCTGCGCACGGTCGCGGGCGCGAAAGCCCACGTGCAGCCCGCGGGTCACCGGGTGCTCGCGGTCCGTCGGCCCGATCCACCAGTCGTCCCACCCGACCATGTCATCGCCCGCGTAGCTCGGCTCGGCGCCCACCACGCTCAGGACGGTGCGGTAGAAGCGCTCGGAGGCCGCGAGGTCCGAGTTGTGGACACCGACATGATCGAACACCGGCCAAAGCTACCGTTGCACGACCGGTGGGAACGGAGCACTGCTCTGTACGCAGCGCGGCGGGTGGCCGGTACAGGGCGCAATCGCGCTCGCAGTTGCCCGACATCTGCTCCGCTTCGGCCGGGAACACCTTCGAGGCCCGCCGGACTTCCCTCCTCTGATCGGAATGCAGCCTTATCGCACAAGCCCGTCCCCTTGCGGCGACGTGAGGACCCCTCAAAACGGACTCCCCGACCGACCCGGATCGGTTCCGCAGCGGGTCCCTCTCACAGGCCGCCGAGGGCGGTGCTCCGGTCCGGCTTGGCGCGGTCGAGAGCAGAACCAGGGGACGCCTCGACGCGGCTGTGTTAATCCGGCTCGCGTGTGTAGCGCTCAACCACGCGCGGGCGGAACCAGCGCCACCATCCGGGCGACCGGCCGGAAGCCGAGCCGCGCGGCCATCCCCAGCGACGGTGCGTCATCCTCGTACGCCGCCCATACCGGCTGTCGGCCCTGCGCGGCCATCTCCGTCGCCAAGGCGCGAAACACCGCTGTCCCATGTCCCTGCCGGCGCGCCGGCTCGACTGTGTCGATCCCGACGTCCCATAGGCTCTCTGTCAGGTCGGAGACTGCGCACACCGCGACAGGCGCCTCGTTGACGAAGCGCACAGCGGCTGCTGGCGCGTTCAGCGCGTCGGCTCGCACGTCCTCCGGCAGGCCGTCCAGCACGACCGGGTCCAGCGGCGCGGACACGACCACGCCCGGCGCGAGCGGAGCGCCCGGCGGATACGGCGGCGACAACATGTGCACGATGAAGGACCGGGGGATCCGTTCGGGAAGCGCCGCGCGCACGCCAGCAGGGTGTCGTCCTGTATGAACAGGTCCGTCCCGGGCTGATTCCCTGCAAGCGCCTCGCGCGGCAAGCCGGAATCCGGTCGGCCCCCCAGCACCGCGGATGTCCGATCCAGAACCAGCGCGGCGTCACGATCGGCGGCTAACCGGACTCGGGCGGAGCCGGAGATCAGCAGGCTACGGGCATAGACCTAGCTGGGGACGTCCGGCAGCGCCGCTGCGAGCGCTGACGGCTCGGCCTGTAGGACTGCGCTCACGACGCTTTCGTCCACGCGGGCGAGCCTCGCAGGTTGTCTCGCTGACGGATCCTCTCGCGGGGCTGCCTGCTGGCCCGCAAGGGGATCGGCTTGCGACCTCACGTCTCGTCGGTCGTTGGTGGCCGTCTGGTTGTTGGCTCAGGCCGCACAGAGGACTCGGACGGTATTCAGTTCCTCTTCGACGACGGCCATCTGCTGGGTGACGGCGGCGTTACCGGTGCCAAAGGCGAAGAAGAGCGGGAACAGGTACTCACTGCCGTCGCCGTTAGGAAGGACGCGCCGGGCTCCAGCCGACCTCGGTGGCAAGCGTCTCCACGCGCGTCGGGCTGCACGTAGCGCGCAGACGTGCGC
>JALYZL010000097.1 GCA_030948875.1 Actinomycetota bacterium | reverse complement strand
GAGCACTCGGATGGGGTACAAGCGGCAGGCGGCGGCGGTGATCGGGATCGCCGGCTCGATCGGCGCGTTCGGCGGGTTCCTGATTCAGGTCGTCTTTCGCCAGGCCAGCCTGCACGTCTCCGGCCTGCTGAGCAAGGCGACACTCAAGGGCGAGAAGGTGACCGCGCCGTTGCTGAAGGTGATCAACGCCAGTCACGACAAGGCGCTGATCGCGCACGACAAGGCCGTGTTGGCGGCGGATAAGGCTGCCGGCTTGCACGCCAAGCTGGTGATCGCGCACGCCAACGCGCACTGGTCGATCGGCGCGCTGTGGGTGTTCCTCGCGGCCTACGTCGTGATGGCGCTCGTGGCGTGGCAGATGTATCTGCGCCGCGGATCAGCGCTCGCGATGGACCTGGTGTAGACGCGATGAGAACGACAGGTCGGGTCGGGTCGGTCGGCGCTCGACGGATATCAGTAGAGGCCGACGACTGTGACGTGTTCGTCCGTTTCGGACGGTCCAGCGGCGGCGAGCACGGCGGCGAACGCGTCGCCGATCAGCTGCGCGGACCAGCTCGCGTCGAGGTCGCGGGCGATCGCGAGCGCACCCGCGGCACCGACGAGAGCCGTCGCGACGGCGCTCGCGAGCTGGCCGGTGGTGTCGTGGGCGAGGTCGTGCCTGAGCGCGTCGGCAACGCGGGCGGGGATCCGCGCGAGCGCAGCGTCGACGTCCTCGGCGACGGTGGAGGATGCGTGCCGGGCGGTGAGGTGCAGCAGGCGAGCACCGGCGGGGTGGGCGTCGGCGTGGGCGAGGACGGCGCGGATCAGCGCGCTCACGCGCTGGGGAGCGAGCATCTCGCGGGTGGTGAGCTCAGCGTCGGAGAGCTCGGCGATGAGCCGCTCAACCTCGGCCTGCACGCAGGCGAGAAACAGCGCGTCTTTCGATTGGCCATGCGCGTAGAGGGTGGGCTTCGCGACCCCTGCGCTCCGCGCGAGGTCAGCGGCTCGCGCGCCGTGCAGGCCGTCGGGCGCGAACGCTCGCGCGATCGCAGCGTGGTCCAGACGGGCGCGCGGGCGAGGCATCCCCGCAGCATCACGCACAGCCGGGCCTCCAGTACTTGTCCACGGGGCCAAGGATTCCCGCGAGATCTTGGCCACGTCATCGTGCACGACCGACGAGCGCAGGGCCATTCTGTAGCGATGGTCGCACCAGAGACGACATGTCCGATCGGGAGGCGGTTCTGATGGCCGTGTCGGATCGAGGTGTCAGCGAGCGGCCGCGGGTGCTGGTCATTGGCGGCGGTATCGCCGGGCAGTCCATGTGTGAGCAGCTCGGGGACGGAGCGTCAGTGACTTTGGTGTGCGGCGAGCCGCATCTGCCCTATGACCGTGTCAGTCTCGGGCGCCTGCTCACCGGCGAGGCGCTGCGTTCGCTGCAGTTGCGCCCCGAGGCGTGGTATGAGGACCACAGCATCGAGCTGCGGCTGGGAACCAAGGTCACCTCGCTCGATGCTCACGCCGGTCGCGCCACCACGTGCGGCGGTGAGGTGCTGCGGTTTGATCGTGCCGTCCTGTGTACGGGGAGCGACCCGTTCGTTCCGCCGCTTCCAGGCAGTGAGCTTGACGGTGTCTGCGTGTTTCGCCGTCCTGAGGACTGCGAGCAGATTCTCGCCGGGGCTGCCTGCGCGCGGCGGGCGGCGGTGATCGGTGGTGGCCTGCTCGGCCTCGAGGCTGCCTACGCGCTCGCGACGCTCGGGGTGTCGGTCACGGTCGTGCATCTGATGGATCGCTTGATGGAGCGCCAGCTCGATGACGGTGCCGCCGGGCTGCTCGCGCCGGCGATGCGATCGCTCGGGGTCGATGTGCTGCTCGAGCAGGCAACCGAGGCGGTTCTCGGCGACGATGACGGGCACGTCGGGGCGCTGCGGTTCACCTCCGGAGAGGAGTTGCCGTGCGATCTGGTCGTGATCGCGGTCGGGATCCGCCCGCAGGTGAGCCTCGCTCGGCACGCCGGCCTCACGGTCGAGCGCGGCATCGTCGTTGACGATCGCCTCCTGACCTCTGATCAGCGGGTGCTGGCCGTCGGGGAGTGCGCGCAGCATCGCGGTGTGGTGCATGGCATCGTCGCGCCGATCCATGAACAGGCTCAGGTCGCCGCGCGGACACTTCGCGGCGAGCGCGCGGTCTATGAGGGTTCGGTTCCGAGCGCGAAGCTGAAGGTCATGGGCATCGACCTAGTGTCCGCCGGTGAGGCTGAGGGCGAGCACGCGGTCGCGGTCAGCGATGACCGGTCCGGGAGCTATCGCAAGCTGGTGCTGCGCGACGGCCGCGCCGCCGGCGCGGTACTGCTCGGTGACACCCGCGGCGCGGAGCTGCTGCTGGACGCGATCACGCGCGGCGTCGAGGTCGAGGATCCGCTCGGGCTGCTCGCCGATGCGTCGAAGGCGACAGCCGGCGAGCTGCCCGACACCGCGCAAGTCTGCAACTGCAACGGTGTCTGCAAGGGCGAGATCGTGGCGGCGATTCGCGAACGGGTGCTCGGCTCGACCCAGGAGGTCGTCGCGGTCACTCGCGCGGGCGCGGGCTGCGGATCGTGCAAGGCGATCGTTTCCGAGCTGCTGGCGATCGAGCGCGCCGGGATCGCTGAAGAGGCGACGTATCTGTGTCCATGTCGCAAGCAGACGCGCGAAGAGCTCGCGGGGATCGTGCGCGCAGACGGCCTGACGTCGGTCAGCGAGCTCGCCGCGAGCTGTGGCGCCGGTCGTGATTGCGGCGCGTGCAAGCCGGGGCTGTCCTATCTCGTCTCGGAGATCTGTGGCAATCGGCATCGTGAGGAGCGTCATGCGCGGTACATCAACGATCGCGTGCACGCGAACATCCAGAACGACGGGACGTTCAGTGTCGTGCCGCGGATGCGCGGCGGGATCACCAGCGCCGATGAGCTGCGCCGCATCGCCGACGTGGTCGACAAGTACGAGATCCCGCTGGTGAAGATGACGGGCGGGCAGCGGATCGATCTGCTCGGTGTCCGCAAGGAACAGCTTCCCGCGGTCTGGGAGGACTTGGGCATGAGCTCAGGTCACGCGTACGCCAAGGCGGTCCGCACCGTGAAGACGTGCGTCGGGAGCGACTTCTGTCGCTTCGGTCTCGGCAACGCGATCGCGGTCGGTGTCGACCTCGAGCGGGCGATGGAAGGTCTGTACACGCCGCACAAGGTCAAATCGGCGGTGACCGGCTGCCCGCGCAACTGCGCCGAGGCGTACGTCAAGGACATCGGCCTGGTCGCGGTCGAGGGCGGCTGGGAGGTCTATGTCGGCGGGGCGGCCGGCTCGACGGTACGCAAGGGCGATCTCCTCGTCACGGTCTCGACCGCCGAGGACGCCAAGCGCGTCGCGCTCGCGTTCCTGCAGCACTACCGCGAGCAGGCAGAGTATCTGGAACGGACCTACGCGTACCTGCAGCGGGTGGGGATCGAAGCGGTCCGCGAGGCGGTGCTCGGCGAGAAGCAGCCGGCGTTGCTCGAGCGCTTCAAGATCGCGAAGGCGGCGGCGGATCCCGATCCGTGGCGTGAGCGTCACGCGCCGGTCACCGCGAAGCAGTTCGCGGAGCTCGACACGGAAGCGATGCTCGTCGGACCGCCAGTCGGAGCGCTCAGATGATCACAGGCTCGTGGACCCCGGTCGGACGCGCCGCTGACGTGCCGCTGCTGGAGGGACGCAGCGTCGCGTTCGAGGGGCGGCGCGTTGCGATCTTTCACCTACCCGACGGATGGGCGGCGGTCGAGCACGCCTGCCCACACGCGGGCGGCCCGCTCGCCGACGGGATCGTCAGCGACAGCTGCGTGACCTGCCCGCTGCACGGAGCGCGCTTTGACCTCCACACCGGCGAACGGGCAGGCAGCGAGCGCGAGACGCTCGTGACCTATCCGGTGCGTGAGCGGGGCGGCATCCTCGAGTTGCGAGCGGCGCGCGAGACAGCGCTCGAGCAAGCTGCGTGAACAGAGAGACGCTCACGCAGTGCCCCTACTGCGGGGTCGGGTGCGGGCTGGTTGCCCACACCGAGGACGGACGCCTGACGAAGGTCTCCGGCGACGCGCGCCACCCCGTCAACTACGGCGCGACGTGCCGCAAGCCGCTCGGCCTTCCCGACGCCGTCCACGCCCCCGACCGGGCGCTCACACCCCTCTGGCGCACCTCGGCTGACGCGCGGTTTGACGCAGTCTCCTGGCGGACGGTGATCGCGCGACTCGCGCGGCGACTGGCCGCGATCAGCGAAACACACGGCCCCGACTCGATTGCGTTCTACATCTCCGGTCAGCTCGCGACCGAGGACTACTACGTCGTCTCGAAGCTCGCCAAAGGCTTTCTGGGGACCAACAACGTCGATTCGAACTCCCGGCTGTGCATGTCCAGCGCGGTCGCGGGCTACGTCGGCGCGCTCGGATCCGACGGGCCCCCCGCCGCCTACGCCGACATCGCCAAGACGGACTGCATGCTCCTCGTGGGCAGCAACACCGCCGCCTGCCACCCGATCGTCTGGACCAAGATCAAGGCACGCCAAGCGGATGGCGCTAAGGTCATCGTCGTCGACCCGCGCCTGACTCCGACGGCCGCCGCCGCCGACATCCACCTCGCGCTTCGCCCCGGCACCGACCTGCCGCTGCTGGCCTCGATGCTCGGCATCCTCGCCGAGGAGAGCCTGATCGATCGTCGCTTCGTCGACCGTCACACGGAAGGGTTCGCCGACGCGCTCACCACCGCTCGCGAGTGGCCGCCCTCCCGAGCTGCGGAGGTCTGCAACATCCAGGAGAGCGACATCGTCGCTGCCGCGCGCGCGTTCGGTAGCGCGCCGCGAGCGATGGCGCTGTGGTCGATGGGAGCTAACCAGTCGACGGTCGGGACCCTGAAGAACCGTGCGCTGATCAATCTCTGCCTCGCAACCGGGAATATCGGCCGGCCGGGCAGCGGCCCGCTGTCGCTCACCGGGCAACCCAACGCGATGGGCGGGCGCGAGTCCGGCGGCCTGTGCACGCTGCTCCCCGGCTACCGCTCGGTCACCGACCCTGAGCACCGCGCCGAGATGCGGCGCCTGTGGAAGATCCCCAGTGACGCGCCCGGCATCTCACCCGTGGCCGGCGTGCCCGCGACCGAGCTCGTCGAAGCGCTCGAAGCGGGAACCCTGAAAGCCGTCTGGGTCGTGGCGACGAATCCGGTTGTCTCCCAACCCGACGCGCAGCGCTTCACCGCGGCGCTGCGGCGCGCGGAGCTCATCGTTTGCCAGGACGCCTACCACCCAACCGAGACCTCCAGTCTCGCGCACGTCGTCCTACCGGCCGCCGGGTGGCCGGAGAAGGACGGCACGATGACCAACTCCGAGCGGCGCGTCGGCCTGCTGCGCAAGGCGATCGACCCGCCGGGGGACGCCCTGCCTGACTGGGAGATCTTCGCGCGGCTCGGCCGCGCACTCGGACACACAGAGCAGTTCTCCTGGCGGCGCGCCGCCGACGTGTACGCCGAGTTCGCGCGTACGACCGACGGCCGCATCTGCGATGTCAGCGGCCTCTCGCATGACCGTCTCGCCCGCGAGGGTCCCTTGCAATGGCCCGTCCCCTCCCGGAGCCTAGAGGGAAGCCGGCACGGCGGGACCGAACGCCTGTACATATCGCGTCGCTTCCCCACGCCGACCGGGCGCGCTCGCTTCGCGCCGACCCCCCACAGCGAGCCGGCGGACTCCCCCAACGCGCAGTTCCCGATCGTGCTCAACACCGGGCGGCTGGCGAACCAGTGGCACACGATGACGCGCACGGCAAAGTCCCCGGCGCTGACCGGCGCCGAGCCCGAGCCCTTCATCGAAGTGCACGCCGAGGACGCGCTCGCGGCCGGGATCCGCGACGGCGAGCGAATCCGCGTCCGCTCCCGCCGCGGCCACGCTGTCCTCCGCGCGCGAGTCAGCGAGAACGTAACGAGGGGTAGCGCCTTCGCGCCATTTCACTGGGGCGCGCTGCACCTCCAGGCAGGCCAGGGTGCGCTGAACGCTGTAGTCGCACGCGCGATCGACCCGACCTCCAAGCAGGCCGAGCTCAAAGCCAGCGCAATCCGCCTCGAACCGCTCCGCGCCTTCACCCCCGGCGCTCGCCGCGAGCGACGGCCTACGACCAGCACCCAGAACCGGCTGCTGGTGATCGGCACCGGGATGTCGGCGATCTCGACCGTCGAGGCGCTATTCGCGCACGACGAGAGCGACGGATGGGAGATCACGATGGTCGGGCGCGAGCCCGACCTGCCCTACAACCGGGTGATGCTCTCCCAATACCTTGCCGGAACGACCAGCGAGCACGACCTACGACTGCACCACCCCGAATGGTTCACCCAGCGCAACATTACCCTGCGCGCACCCGCCGAAGTCCGCACGCTCGACCTCAAAGCACGAGCCGCCGAGCTCACCAACGGCGATCGCCTCCACTACGACAAGCTCGTCCTCGCCACCGGCTCACAACCATTCCTCCCCTCCGTCCCAGGGCTACACCGCGACGGCGCGTTTGCGTTCAGAACCCTCAAGGACACCCGAGCGATCCTGGCCGCAGCAACGACCGGCGCGCGGGCGGTCGTAATCGGTGGCGGGCTGCTCGGCCTCGAAGCCGCGAGGGGGCTCCGTGCGCGCGGCATGAAGGTGATCGTCGTTCACCTCGCCGACCGCCTGATGGAGCAGCAACTTGACCCGCTAGGCGCGACGCAGCTCGAACGCGCCGTCCGCCGACTCGACATCGAAGTCAGGCTCGGCGCCCGCACCGAGGCGATCACCGGCAACGGCAGCGTCGAGGGCGTCACCCTCGCCGGCGGCGAGAGACTCGACGCCAACATCGTCCTCCTCGCCGCTGGCGTACGACCCGACGTCGGCCTCGCTCGTCACGCCGGCCTCGACGTCGACCGCGCGATCATCGTCGATGACGAACTACGCACCAGCGAACCCGGCGTCTACGCCGTCGGAGAATGCGTCCAACATCGCGACACCGTCTACGGACTATGGGCACCACTCCTGCAACAAGCCAAAGTCGCCGGCGCCTCACTCGCAGGAGCGCCAGCAGCATTCCGCGGGAGCACCCCCGCCACAACCCTCAAAGCGGCCGGGATCGACCTGTTCTGCGGCGGTCGCGCCACCGCTCACGAAAGCGACGAAGAAGTCCTCGCGTTCGACTCCCGCCACGGCCGCTACCGCCGGCTCGTAATCAACGACGGAAAACTCGTCGGAGCGATCCTCGTCGGCGACATCCACGACGCCAGAGCCCTCCGAGAGCTCCTCGCCAGCAACGCACCCATCCCCGAAGCGCTCCTGAACGCAACCCCCGGCGCCAGCGCCCCGAAGCCCGCGCTGTCCGGGGACCCCGCGACCACCGTCTGCTCCTGCATGGCGATCTCCCAAGCCGACATCATCGGGGCGATCCGCGCACTGAACCTCACCACCGTCGAGCAAATAGCCAAGCACACCCGCGCATCAACCGGCTGCGGCGGATGCCGCCAAGACGTCGCAACGGTGCTCGCCGCACACCGCGCAACACTCAAAGAGCCAATCCCCGCATAGCGCTGATTCAAGGACCGTTGACCGATCGGGTGCTGCAGATCGCCGCCGATGTCCACGAGGCGCGCGCCGACGTTTTCGGAGCCCACCTCGCGCAGGGGTACAAATCCACCGCCCCGCCCAGTCAACACCCGCGTCGCGGCCGGCGAACGGCCACCCGCGCCCCCGGGCGCGAGCTTGACTGGTTAGGCTCCCGAGACTGATGGGAGCGTATTCGGGGCTTCACGGATGAGCACGCCTGCCCAGAAGGGGCTAGGTGACTAGCGGACGCGAGGGATCACGCCCCGCGGCCATCGCCTCGTTGGGCGATGTGCGGGCGGTGATCGATCACGCCCACGAGGCGTTCGTCGCGATGGACGGCGGCGGGTTGGTAATCGATTGGAACGCTCAGGCGGAGCGCACGTTCGGCTACTCGCGCAAGGACGCGCTGGGGCAGGTGCTCGCGCAACTGATCATCCCTCCTCGCGACCGTGCCGCGCATCTGGAAGGCCTTCGTCGCTATTTGGAGACCGGTGAGGGGCCGGTGCTCGACAAGCGCCTAGAGCTCAGCGCGATCGACCGCACGGGCCATGAGTTTCCGATCGAGGTCACGATCTCCCGTCAGCCTGGCCCGGGACCACCGCGGTTCTGCGCGTTCTTGCATGACATCTCCGAACGGCGTCTCGCCGAGCGCTTGCTGCGCGTGCAGCACGCGATCAGCAGCGTGTTCGCCGAAGCGCAGGACCCGGCCGCGGCGATGCGGGCATTGCTGGCCGGCGTCGGCGAAGCGCTGGACTGCCAGCTCGCGGCGTGGTGGGCACTCCACGCGCGTGATCGGGTCTTGCGCTGCGAGGCGCTGTGGCGCTCCGATCCCGCCGTCGCGGCCGAGTTTGAGCGCGCCAGCCTCCATCTCGAGCTGCGAAGCGGCGTCGGTCTGCCCGGCCGCGTATGGGCCAGCGGACAGCCGGCTTGGACTGCGGACCTCGCGGCTGACGCGAGCTTCCCCCGCGCCCAGGCCGCCGCCCGCGCCGGTCTGCATGGCTCGGTGTCCGTGCCGGTCCACAGCGGCGAGCACTTTCGCGGCGCGATCGAGTTCTTCAGCACCCAGGCTCGCGAGCCCGACCCCGCCACGCGTGAGATCCTCACCACCATCGCCGCCCAGATCGGTGGCCTGCTCGGACTGCTCGACGAGCGCGCGGCGCTACTCGCCAAGCTTGAGCACCTCGCGCTCACCGACGAACTCACCGGGCTGCCCAACCGCCGCGCCTGGCAGCAGACGCTCACGCGTGAGCTCGCGCGCGCCCAGCGCGACCGCCAGCCCTTGTGCGTCGCGCTGCTCGATCTCGACCACTTCAAGGCCTACAACGACACTCACGGCCACCAAGCGGGCGACCAGGCGCTCGCCGACACCGCGCACGCGTGGGCGACACAGCTGCGCGCCGGCGACTTCCTCGCGCGCTGCGGCGGCGAAGAATTCGCACTGCTGCTGCCCAACCTCGCCCTCGCCCCGGCCGCAGCGGTCCTCGCCCGCGTCCGTGACGCCACCCCGCGCCGCCAGACCTGCTCCGCGGGCCTGGTCGCCTACGACGGCTCAGAAACGCACCAGCAGCTCATCAACCGCGCCGACGAAGCCCTCTATGGCGCCAAGACAGGCGGGCGAGATCGCACGGTCACGGCCACGACAATCACCCACACACAGCGACCACCGCGCGCATGACCGTCCTCACCCTCACCCCTCACGCCGGTGGCTACGACGGCGTCTTGGAGCGCGCCAAGCTCATATCTAGTCCTTAGGATCAGAGCGTGGGCGTGTGACACCATTGTTCGAGCCATGACCACCAAGACTCCGCTCCGCACTCGCGCCCAGCTCCAGATTGGCGGGATCCAGCTGCTCGTGGCGATCGTCGTCTTCATGTGGTTCATCGAGGTGATCAACAAGCTCGACAGCCAGGGCCTCGACGGCGACGGCGGGATCTACCCACACAACGTCGGACACCTGTGGGCGATCTTCACCGCGCCCTTCCTCCACGTGAGCTTCCAGCACCTCGAGTCGAACACGATCCCGTTCGCGTTCATGGGCCTGATCATCGCGCTCGAGGGCGCGCGGCGCCTGGCCGCGGCGACGATCACCATCATCGTCGTGGCCGGGATCGGCACGTGGCTGATCGCGCCCGGGAACGAGCTTGTAGTCGGAGCCAGCGGCGTCGTGTTCGGCTACGCCACCTACCTGTTCACCCGCGGCCTGTTCAACCGCAGCCTGCTCCAGTTGGTCGTCGGCGGCGTCGTCGGCGTGTTCTGGGGTGGCGCGCTGCTCACGAGCATCGTCCCCCACTACGGCATCTCGTGGCAGGACCACGCCGCGGGCGCCGTGGGCGGCATCGTGGCCGCGGCGCTGCTCGCGCGCGACCGCAAGCCCGCGGACGGGGCCAAGCGCCGCTCGGGCGGCGTGCAGCTCCCCGCCCGCCCGTAGCGTCCCGCGCGCGGGCCGGCGTGCCATGGCCCGGAGCCCGGTAGGTACCCCGGCGCAGCGCCCGCTAGCCTGCCGATCGCACCATGCGCATCTTCTCCGGCATCCAGCCCACCGGGCGCAAGCACCTAGGCAATTACATCGGCGCCATCACCCAGTGGGTCGCCGGCCAGGACCGCGCCGAGGCGCTCTACTGCATCGTCGACCTCCACGCGACCAGCGTGCCCTACGAGCCGGCAGCGCTGCGGGCGTCGGTCTACGACACCGCCGCGACGCTCCTGGCCGCGGGCATCGACCCCGAGCGTTGTGTCTTTTTCCGTCAGTCCGACGTGCAGGAGCACACCGAGCTGTGCTGGCTGCTGTGCAGCGTCACCGCGTTCGGCGACCTCAACCGGATGCATCAGTTCAAAGAGAAGTCGGGCGCGCAGCGCGAGCTGGTGTCCGCCAGCCTGTTCTTCTATCCCGTGCTCCAGGCCGCCGACGTCCTCGCCTATCGCGCCGACGAGGTGCCGGTCGGCGAGGACCAGCGCCAGCACATCGAGCTCATGCGCGACATCGCCGAGCGCTTCAACGCCCGCTTCGGGGATACCCTCCTGCTGCCCCGCCACGTCATCCCGGCGGTCGGGGCGCGGATCATGGACCTCCAGCACCCCGACCGCAAGATGTCGACGAGCGGCGACAGCGTGCAAGGCACGGTTCTCGTCACCGATCCCCCCGAGGTGATCGCCAAGAAGTTCCGCACCGCGGTGACCGACTCGGGCAGCGGCATCATCCGCTCGCCCGAGAAGGCCGGTATCTCCAACCTGATCGATATCCTCGCCGCGGTACGCGGGACCGGTCCGGAGCGGGTCGAGCGCGAGTTCGACGGCTCCGGCTACGGCGCTTTCAAGCAGGCGGTGGCCGACGCCGTCATCGAGTACCTCACCCCCGTACGGGCGCGCTTTACCGAGCTCCGGGCCGACGAGGGCGAGCTCGATGCGATCCTCGAAGCGGGCGCTGAGAAGGCGCGGGCGATCGCCGCCGACACCCTCGCCGACGTGCGCGAGGCGATCGGGGTAGGGCCGGTCCGACCGCGTCAGTAGCCTTGCGCGGGTCAGTGAGCGTTGCCGACCTCGAGCTAGACCTTGACGTCTTCGCCGGTCCCTTCGACCTGCTGCTGACGCTCGTCCTGCGCGAGGAGATCGATCTCCTCGAAGTCGACCTCGCGGAGATCGTCATCACCTACATCGATCATCTCGAGCGCCGCGGCGAGCTCGACCTTGAGCTGGCGACCGAGTTCCTCGTCCTCATCGCCGCCCTGCTCGAGCTCAAGTCGCGGCTCATGCTCCCGGGCGAGGAGATCGAGGCCGTCGAGCTCGATCCCGGCGAGGCCGCTGAAGAGCTGCTTGCCCGACTGCTCGATGCGCACCGGTACCGCGGCGTCGCCGGCTACCTCGTCGACAGCCTGCGCGCGCAGGAGGGCCACCGGTTCCGCTGCGCGCCGCTGCCGCCGAGCCTGCGGCGCGCGCCGCTCGCCGAGGCCTGCGCCGTCTACGATTCCCGTGTGCTCGGACGGGCCCTGGGCGGCCTGCTGCTCATGCCCGAACCGATTGACGTCGGGCACCTGATCGCGCCCAAGGTCACGGTCGCCGAGCGCCTGACCCACCTGCGCGCGCTCCTCCGCCGCGGCCGCTTCGACTTCGACGATGCGGTCGAGAAGGCCGACCGGGTGACCGTCGCGGTCACCCTGTTCGCCCTCCTCGAGCTCTACAAGCAGGGCGAGCTGAGCTGGAGCCAGGACGAGCCCTTCGGGGCGATCACGGTGTCGGCGAAACCGGCTGGCGCAGGTTCCGTTGCGAGTTCGCCTGGCGGCGAGCTCGCCGCGCCAGGCACAGTCCGAGGCGCCGCGTGACCGCCGAGCTCGAGCCAACCATCGAAGCGCTGCTCTTCCTCTCGGGCGACCCGGTCGACGCGGCATCGCTGGCCGAGGCGACCGAGAGCGAACTGCACGAGGTCGTGACCGCGCTCGAGCGCCTGCGCGAGTTCTACGAGTTCGAGCGCCGCGGCCTCGTCCTGCGCGAGCTCGCGGGCGGCTGGCAGCTCTCGAGCCACCCCGACGCCGAGCCCGCGGCGCGGCGCCTGCTCGCCCGGCCGCGCACCCCGCCCCTGACCCCGGCGCAGGCCGAGACGCTCGCGATCATCGCCTACCTGCAGCCCGTCTCGCGCCCCGAGATCGCCCGCATCCGCGGCGTCAACGCCGAGTCGGCAGCCGCGACGCTGCTCGAACGAGGGCTGATCGAGGAGTCAGGCCGCTCGCAGTTCGGCGCCATCCTCTACCGCACCACCGAGCTCTTCTTGCGCCTGTTCGGCCTGCGCGGACTCGACGAGCTCCCCGACGCCTCGGAGTTTGACCCCTCGCCCGAGCTCGAGGCCGAGCTCCGCGACCGCCTCCTGCGGGCCGGGGAGGCGCGAGCGGGAACGGGGTAGGGGGGCCCTAGGCCCGCGCCGCGAGCTGCCCGCACGCAGCGTCGATGTCGCGGCCGCGGGTGAGGCGGACGGTCGCCGTCAGGCCGCGCGCCTCAAGGACCGCCTTGAAGGCGGCGATGGCTGCGGGCGAGGAGCCCTCGTAGCCGGAGCCCGTGGGGTTGAAGGGGATCAGGTTGACCTTGAACACGTGCGGATCGAGCGCGTCGGCGAGAGCGAGCGCCTGGGCGGAGCCGTCGTTGACGCCGGCGAGCATCACATACTCGACGAACACCCGGCGATGCTTGCGCTCGTAGTAGTCGAGGCAGGCGGCGAGCACGTCGGGCAGCGGGTAGCGATCGTTGACCGGCATCAGCTGTGAGCGAAGCACGGGGTCGGCTGCGTGCAGGGACAGCGCCAAGCGCACCGGCATCTGCTCCTCCGCCAAGCGCTCGATCCCCGGGATCCAGCCCACCGTCGAGATCCCCGTGCGCCGGTGGGCGATGCCGAGATCGGGGAGCCGCGCGCACGCCGCGAGCACGCCGTCGAGGTTCATCATCGGCTCGCCCATGCCCATGAACACGGCGTGGTCGACCTCACCTAAGCGCCGGAAGTGAAGGGCCTGGTCGAGGATCTCCGACGCGGTTAGATTGCGTCCGAAGCGCATCTGCCCGGTGGCGCAGAAGGTGCATGTGAGCGGACACCCGGACTGCGAAGAGACGCAGATCGAGCGCCGACCGTCGCGGTAGACCATGAGCACCGCCTCGACCGGTCGGCCATCGGTGGCGCGGAACAGCACCTTGACGGTTCCGTCGCGAGCGTGCGACTCGTGCTCCACCGCGAGGGTCGAGAACGGGATCTCGACGGCCAGGCTCTCGCGTAGGCTCAGCGGCAGATCGGTCATCTCCTCGTAGGCGTGCGCGCCGCGCGCCGCCCATCTCCACACCTGACGGGCGCGGAAGGCCGGCTCGCCCCGCGCGGTCAGCGCGCGCTGCAGTAGTTCGAGATCCATTACTCGCCTATGGTGGCAGCGTGCGCCTCGGGAAGTTCCTAGCGACGGCGGGAGTGACGTCGCGGCGCGGCGCCGAGGAGGTGATCCGCGCCGGCCGGGTGACGGTCGCCGGTGCCGTCGTCACCGACCCGGCGCGCGATGTGGCCGCGGACGACGAGGTCGCGGTCGACGGCGCGCCGATCGGAGCTTCGGGGCAGCGCGTGGTCTACGCAGTCAACAAACCCCCCGGCGTCGTCTCGACCGCGCGCGATCCCCAACGGCGCCCGACGGTGGTGTCGCTGGCGCCGACAGGGATCCGGCTCTACCCCGTGGGGCGGCTCGACATCGACACGACGGGGCTCATTCTCCTGACCAACGACGGCGAGCTCGCCCACCGCCTCACCCACCCTCGCTTCGAGGTCCCCAAGACCTACCGCGTGGTGGTGGCGAGACCACCGGTGCGAGAGCGCGAGCTCCGCGCGCTGCGCGAAGGGATCGAGCTCGACGACGGCCCGAGCCTGCCGGCGCGCGTCGAGCGCCTCGCGGCCGACACGCTCGAGATCGCCATCCGCGAGGGACGCAAGCGCCAGGTCCGCCGCATGTGCGAAGCGGTCGGGCATCCCGTGCGGCGCCTGGAGCGCATCCGGTTCGGCCCGCTCGAGCTCGGGTCTCTGCGCGAAGGGGCCTGTCGCAAGCTCACCCCGGACGAGGTCAGCGCGCTGCGGCGGGCATCGGGGCCCTAGCGCCGCGTGAGGTCAGCGTGCTGCGCCGCGGGTCGGGGCGCTAGCGCCCTCGACGATGAGCCCGTTGTGGCGACGCCGGTCCGTGGGCGTGAGCGCGCGCGAGACCATCTGCCGGGTCAGGTGCACCGGCGTGGCTGAGCGCATGCGTAGGATCGTGAACTGGAGGACGTGCTCCACGCCGACGACGTGGAATCCGGGGACCGGGTATGAGCCCTGCAGCTGCGAGGGCAAGAGGTTGCAGGCGGCGCCCCACCAGCACGCGTCCTGCCGCGGCGAGCGAACGGCGATCACGTCGAGCTCGTCGACGAGCGCGCCGCCGCGAGGCATGAACCTCAGTCCCGGCTGATATAGCGACAGGGGCAACAGGTTCCCGTAGCGCTCGACGAAAATCGCCCGGCCGACGTTCGCGGGCGCCGGTCCCAGCGCCCGAGCCACGGGCCGCCAGTCCGGGCGCTCGAGGCTGCGGTCGAAGGCGACTCCGACCGCGGCGGCGACGCCGGTCGCGCACAGCACCGCGACCCCGGCCGCCC
>JALYZL010000094.1 GCA_030948875.1 Actinomycetota bacterium | reverse complement strand
ACGATGGTGGCGGGCTTGAATTGGAAGCGGTTCCCGGCGACGGTAAACGCCGACATGCTAGCCGTCACGACGATCCGATTGGCGCGGCGAACCTTCGGCAGGGAAAGGCTAAGCGAGCCACTAGTTACCACAATGCTCCGGTCGCGAGCGCCGACCACTGTCGTACTGCACTGACGCTTGTGGCACGAGCGCCTCTGATAGCTGCCTTTGATCATGATGGTCCGACCCACCGCACTCCGCGGCACCGAGGAGATGCCCAGGCGAAGACCACTGAGCGAGAGCCCGAACCGGTACGTGTAGGTGTTGCCACCTCCATTGCTGCCACCTCCTCCTCCTCCACCACCACCACCCGCGCCACCGTTGTTGCCGCTCGAGATGATAAACGGCACGCTGCACGCATACGCAGGGTCGTACCCGTTAGCGGCGGGCTGGAAGACGCATGCCTGAAGCTGGCTGCCCGTGGGTAGGCGGGATGTCGCAAGCGCGCTTGTACCGACGCTGATCGGCTGGTCGAGGATGTAGTAGCTGCCGCTGCCGGGCGGGGCGAAGACCCGGAGGAGCCCGCTGGACGGGTTGCTAGAGCTGAACGTGATCGAAGTGCCGGTGACCGTGACCGATGCGTTCGGCGCCTTCGCGGTCGTGAAGGACCATGAGTGAGCGACGGCCCCATTCGGCCCCGCGAGCGTCACCGACGCGTTGATCTGCACGCCCTCGGGTAGAGGCTGCACGGGGATGATAATGCCGCCCGTCAGATATGGACCTATTGTCCCGGTGCTGTTGTCGACGGTCGCGATCTGCAAGGGGCCGCTCGGTGCGATAAGGGATGCCTGCTGGATCGTGACGTGCGCAGGTCCAATTTGGCCCGGCTCATCGAGGTAGACAAAGATCTCGCGCCCCGCAGTCGTGCCCTGGGGAATGCCAACGAAGTCGCCGGGAACGAATGGGCCCTCCTGCGCGTTCTCAGCGGTCGGGAACCCGCTGGTGCCGTCGCCGGGATACGTCGTGATCGTCACTTGGGCCGGCGGCGGGCCCGTCATGCCTGGCCAGGTAGTCACACAAACGTCGCCCGAGCTGTCGTCGATGCCGACCTGCGCCAGGCTGGGCGTGAAGAGCTGGATCAGATGGATTGGCGCGTTCTCGAACGGGTTGACGAGCGCAGCCCACGGAGCGCCTTCATCGAGAATGCTGTTCGCGCCCGCAAATGCTCCCCCGGTTGTGTAACCCGGGCTGCCGGGCTGCTCCTGGTGGGTGAGCCCGCCACCGTTCTGCCGCTCATAGCTGTCATGCGCGGCACAGTCCGCCGACCACGTTGGGTTCTCAGTAATCCCCGTAGGCAGGCCCCAGGCAGCGCGTTCCTGGTTGAGCAATGCCAGATCGGTCTGCGGCGTCGCATCGGCGCGAGCAAGAGCAGGCACGAGCACCGTCAGAAAGCTAATGAGCACGATGATCCAGAAACGTCGAACTCGCATCGGGCTGGCGACCAATCGCATCATGAGTCCCAAGCATACGATTGCGCCGAGCGAACCTGGCCTCCCCGGACCGCGTCGCGCGCCGCGGAGGCTGCGGTCTGTCATCGAGCCCCGCGTGGCTGTTATGATTGCTGTGTTCATACGCAAGGAGTAAGGTGTCTGAATGGCCCGAAGGACGATCAGCCTGCCGCAGAGCATCGAGGATCTCGCGCGGGAGTCGGCGCGTGAGGGTGAATCGTTCTCGGCGACGGTCGCCCGGCTTATTGAGCAAGGAGCGCGCTCTGAACGCGGGGCGCGTCGTCCGCGTTACATTGCTGCTGGTGAGGGGCCCGAGGATCTCGGGCGAGCAGCCGAGCAGTATCTGAGCGAGCTGGTCGAGGCCCGCTGAGGGTCGTCGCGGACACGGGCCCGCTTGTGGCCGCGGCCAACCGCCGGGACCAAGCCCATTCCCTCGCTACGGCTATCGTGACTGAGCTCGGCAGGGACCTGCTCGTCCCCGAGCCGGTGATCGTCGAGGTCGACCAGCTGCTGCGCTCCAGGGTCGGCGGTCACGCTGCCCGCTTGTTTCTGGAGGCGATCGCCGACGGCGAGCATGTGGTCGTCAATGTGTCGCCGGCGCTGCTGCGGCGCGCGGTCGAGATTGACGCATCGTTCGCGGATCTCGGACTCGGATACACCGACGGCGCGGTCATGGCGATCGCCGAGCGCGATCGGCTGCCTGTGCTTACGTTCGACTTCGAGCACTTCCGCGCGACACGGCCCGCGCAGGGCTTCTGGCAACTCGTCGTTGACGAGCATCGCTACCAGCGGCACGTTGGCTCGTAAGCCCTCGAGCGCTCGCATTGATCGCAGAGCAGTGCTCTGCTGACGGCGGCTTGGGCGAGCCCGAGGGACGCGGCGCTCACGAGCCAGAACGTTGGGGGTCGAGGAGCAAGTCGGAGCGCGTGCAAGATGACCAGGATGGCCGAGGAGGTTGGTTGGCGCGTTGACGGTGACTCCTCGCTGGGGCTCGCAGGATTGCGACGACTGGCTCGACTGGATCTGGAGCCAGCGCGGCGGCCCGACGTCTTCTCTTCCGGCGGACGAGCCGGATTGGCTACGAGGCGAGGGATGTCGCATCCCGTGCACCGAGGACAGCAAGGATTGAGCGACTGCAGCGTTGATCGGGAACCGGTAGCCCGGAATGCGCGAGGCATCTGCCACGTCCCACACCTTTGAGCAGGTGCGACCTAGCCATCCTGCCTGCCCCAGCGCGTGCCAGATGAGCTCGCTCATCCCTTCGGCGCGGTCGAGAAGATGCGCACCGCCCGGGGAGCCGACCGGTCCCTGGTCCACAATCACCGGCGCCTGCCGCTGCTTCGATCGCCGTGGGGAACTGATGCGGTGAGCCGGGTGGTTCCGGGCTTACCCTTCGACGGCGTGTGTTAGTTCTCGCGCATGAGCCTGTCCCGGATGATCGCTCTCCGTAGGCACGGGGGTTGCGCGTCGCTGCGGACGCGGCCCGCCAGTCGGGGCTCGCTGGTGGTACGGATCCCGTTCCCAGTCGACGATCCCGAAGGCCGGACCGCTGCGCGTCCACGCCGAGGTCGAGCACGAGGGCGTCGTTCGCGTTTAGCGAGGGCGTAGCAGGATCTGCCCGGGGCCGACATCGCTCGTGTGGAGCCATGTCGGCCGCAGCGCCCACTCAAGCAGCCGCATGGCGCGGGCTGGCAGAGAAAGGGGCACTGCCTGTGCACGAGGCGTCGCGGCAGAGGCGTCGCGGCAGAGTCCTACCTCTCAGGGGGGTCTGTACTCTGCTCGGGACCGTACACGAAGGTTGCCGACTGGGCAGCCTCGAGCGGGTCACCGCCGCCGGGCGGCGAGACCAGCCAGATATCATCCGGCGCCCAGAGCTGCCAGCTCTCGTAGGCCGGGTGCGGATCCACGTCCAGTCTGAGCCCGCCCTCAAACTCGACATGTAGGCTGCCGTCGCGTCCGGCGGTGACCATCGTCAGGTGCTGGGCACGGAGCGAAAACAGCGGCACAAGGTTCGCCCAATCCTCCTCGGCGCTCAGTTGATAGTCCTGCCCGCTTCCGTCTCTGAGCCTGAACTCGCCGAGTAAAGCGATCGTTGCCGTCCGGCCTTTCCCGTCGTTCGACCACGCGATGAGGCTGACCTGGCCACTCAGACCGAGCTCCAGCAACTCGAAACCTTCAATGCTCACCCGCCACCCGTCTCTAGTCTCTTCAAGCATCGCCCGCGATTATCGCGCTCCAGCGGGCCGGTGTTGCTTGGCGGTCGGCGACCTCCACCTGTCAGTCGGGAGTTGCCGCCCGTGCCGCCCGCCGGGCGGCATCCGCTCGTTCGGCCCGCCGTTGGCCGCGTTTGGCGTACACGATCGTCCAGGCGATCAGAATCGCGAGAACCAGGTAGGGAAGTACTTTGGAGATCGACAGGGCGGTTCCAGCGGACTGAGTCTCGACGATCACGATGTGGGCGGCGGCCACCGCCAGGTAGGTGACTCCCCACACGACCGTCATTACGCGGAATGCGTGGCGGAAGCCGGGGTACTGCCAGAGGTCGGCGAACTCCCGTCCCTTGGGCGTGTCGCGCCCCATGCTCTGTTGGGCGAAGTGAAACATCAACGGTCGCGGTGCGAGCAGCGAGCCGAGTAGGGCGAGCGCGAAGATCGTCGTGGGCAGCGCGCCCTTGAGGAGCACGAGCTTGGCGTTGTGGGTGGCGAGACCGAGGCCGACGCCGGCGGCGATCCCGCTCAGCACCAGTACCCCGATGACGTCGAGGCGTCGATCGCGGATGATCGTTAGCAGCACGCCGAGAACCGGGAACGCGCCGCTGATGATCAGCGAGGTGACTTCGCTGTGGCCGTTGCCGCGCAGGATCTTGTAGACGACCAGCGGTCCGGCGATGTCGAACACGGCGATCGGCGCCAGCGACGAGAATCGACTGCGGTTGTTGGCGAACATCGGTCGACCCTTCTTCGTCTGAGCGTTCAATACAGTATACGATCGTGAAGGGAAGTGCACAATCTAACTCGCGGCTCTGGAGGGATGGCGCCACACGCGAGGTCTTCTTCGCGCTCGGCCTGGCCGCCGTCGGACGCGACGAGGCGGCGGTTGCCGGGCCGGTGCTAGTCGCTGTGCTGTCAGACCTCGGGCTCTCTGAGTCCGCTGCTCGGGCGGCAATTCTGCGCCTACGCCGCCACGGCTGGCTGTCCTCTACGCGTCACGGCCGACACACCTATTACGCGCCGACGGCGACGATCCGCGCCCGCCAGCAACGCATCCAGGACCACTTCACTATGGCGAGCCCACCGTGGGACGGAGCCTTTCACGGTCTCATCTACGAGGTCCCTGAACGCCACCGGGCGTACCGCGACCGCCTCCGTCGCTGCGCTCGGCTGCTGGGGTACGCGTCGCTGCGGGGCGGTCTGCTGATCGCCCCCAACGACGGCTTCGTCGAACTTCAGCGCCTGTTGAGCGAACCCCCGAGCGAGGCTCACCTGCTGCCCGCGCGGATCGAGCTCGCACCGGTCGACGCCCGCCGGCTGGCGCAGCGACTGTGGGCGCTTGACGCCCTTGCTGCGGACTACCGCGCCCGGGTCGTGGCAGTCCGAGACGCGATCAACGACGCGGCCGGCGATCCTCCCGCGGGCCCCCAAGCGCTGCGGGCGTTCGCGGCAGCCACCCAACCCATCTATGAGGCCATCTCCCAAGACCCCCTGCTCCCAAGCGAGCTGTTACCCGACGACTGGCCGGGGGCCGAGCTCGGCGCGGCGCTCCAGGCTGCGCTCCAGACACTCGGGCCGGCCGCCGTCGCCTACGTCCACACGCTCCCCTGAAGACACCTTCGCTTTCCCGTCGTTGGCCCCCGACTCCTTCAGTCTCGTCCCTCAGACCCGTTTGAGGCGATCCGGCACCAGGCGCGACCGTCGGACACTTCGGGTTTCACGAACGACGAGCTGAGCGGCGAGGGTGTTTCCCGAGCGGCACGGGGGCGATCGTCCGAGCGGGTGGCCGTCAGCCGCGCGCGACCGTCACGTGGACCGGGCCGCGCTGGCTTGAGGTCACGAGCGCGCCCACGTCGCATGCGCGGAACGTGCGGGCGGGACCGGGGAGCGCGATCGGGGTGCGGGACGGGACTCCGACCTGGAGCGGTGGGCCGCCGACGCTCGCCGCCGAATTGCGGGAGAAGCAGCTGACCGACAGCAGGACGACGACTTGGCGGTGGGGCGGGCCGCTGAGTACGAGCGTCAGCTTCGTCGGCCGGGCGATGTACCGGTTCGTGCGCCCGACGATCGGTGCTGTCGGCTGCGTGTCCGGCCCCGTCGTCCCGGCTGGCGGCTTCGCTGTGACGTAGCGGTAGCGGTGGATCGTCCGGGTCGTCTGGCAGCGATCGTGGCTGTTGCACGCCGTCGTCACGGTCACCGCGACGCAGCGGTGGGTCCGGGCGCTGCACGACGCGCCCGTGCCGGAGATGCTGCCGCTGGAGTTGCTGACCGGGCTCGACGAGAACAGGCCGCGCAGGAACGAGAAGCTCCCGACGGCGTCGGCGATCAGCGAGTCCGGACGGTTCAGGCTCGTGATCGGGTAGGCGCCGGTGCCGCTCTCCGTCACTGCCGTGGGCAGGTGGGCGGCGAGCTGTTGGCCGAGTTCGGTGGCGGTCACGGGGCGAGGTGTCGGCGGGATCGACAGCGCTGCCGGTGGGGTGACGAGGTTCCCGGCGACGGGGGCGGTGAGCCGACGGCCGTCGGCGAGCGTGTAGGTGATCGCGGTGACGCCGTTGGGGATCAGGGCGAGCTCGTGGGCGGACCCCAGGCGGTCATCTCCGAGCGCGCCGGCGTAGCCCGACAGGACGGCCTGGCTCTTACACGCCGCCCCGGCGACGGTGAGTGTCTTGGTCGGCTTGGGCGTTGCCGCGCCGGGCAGGGACGAGCCCGATGGTGGGCTCTGCACGAGCTGAGTCGAAATCAGGCATGCGCCCGGGCCGCTGCCCGTCCCGTCGGCCTGCAGCGCGAGATAGGCGCCGACGCCGGCGAACTGCGGGAGGCCGTCGCAGCCAGCGGGCAAGACTGGCGGCGAGATCGTCGCCGGCACCCCGTACACCGCCGCGTGCGCGCCGGTACGCCTCAGCAGGACGGCCGCCGATGGGTCATAGGTCGTCGCGCCCGCGGCGGCCAGCTCCTCGCGCAGACGCGCGGCCGCCGGCAGCGCGTCGACGGCCGATCTCGCCCGGCGGAGCACCGCAAGACTCGAGACCAAGGTCGGGTCGGCACTGCCCGCGACCGGCGTCGCGGAGCGCCCTCCGCCCAGCACCACCTTCACGCAGCGGGTCAGGAGCGCGCGGTCGCCGCGGCCACGGGCGATCGCGCCCGGGGACGACGCGGTACTCACAACCATGACCACGAGCACCACCGGGCCAGCAACGGCAACCGGCGCGAACACGCGGGAGAACCTCACGGACATCGGCACGCACACTATCGACATCACCGTGGCCGATCCTCCGAGTCGAGGCCTCGCCCGTGTGCGTACAAATGGCGTACGCTTCATGAGGAATGTCTGAGACGAAGACTCACCGCGTGCACCTCCGCGTGGCGGCCAGCGACGATGAGCTCTTTCGCAGTGCCGCGGCGGTCAGTCACGAATCGCTGTCGGAGTTCATGGTCGAGAGCGGCCGCGAGCGGGCCGAGAGGATCCTCGCGGACCGAACCCGCTTCGTGCTAACGGCCTCGCAGTGGCGAGCGTTCACGACGGCACTTGATCGCCCCGCTCGTGAGATCCCAGCCGCGGTCGAGCTGCTCCGCCGCTCGCGCCCCGAGTAGTGCCCCGCTTCGGCGACCCCGAACCACTCGCCTCCGATCATGCCCTCGAGCAGTTCGACTGCGCCCGAGCAACGCTGAACCAGTGGCTACAGAGGGACGCGCTACAGGCCGCTGCGGCCGGCTCCGCAGGAACTTACGTCACAGTCGACTCGCAGCAGGATCGCGTTGTCGGCTACTACGCGCTCACGGCGGCTGGCCTCGAATGCGAAGCCGCGACCGCCCGGATCGTCAAAGGAATGCCTCGCTACCCGATCCCGGTCGTACTGCTCGCCAGGCTCGCGGTCGACACCACCGTCACCGGACGTGGGCTGGGCGCCTGGCTGCTGCGCGACGCGATGTCCCGGACAATGACCGCTGGCGAGACGATCGGGGTCCGCGCGCTGCTCGTCCACGCGATTGATAACCCGGCACGCGACGTCTATCTCCGCCACGGTCTCGAAGCCTCGCCCACGGACCCGCTCCACCTCATGATCCTCATCAAGGACATCGCTGTCGCAGTCGCCGCCGCACCAGCGAAACCTTGACCAGCCGCCCGACTGGCGCCCGCAGATCAACGCGGAACGACGGAGCTGCGCGCACCCGATCCCGCCCACCGACACCGAGGGCGTACGGTCCACAACCGCCGAGCTCCCGATGCTGCGGTTGCAGCCAAAAGACCAGCCAGCACCGATCAGCACAACCGAATACGAGACACGCGCGCGCAACGTCACGTGCACTCTACGCGCGCCAACGCCGTTGATCACGCCCTCGAGATGACCCCTGCCCCTCCAGCAGTCTTAGCGGCACGCCCGCTCCGCCTGCCACGTCGTCGATTGGCTGGACCAGCGGCGACGCAATGCGCCACCGCGAACCGTGGGCCGACTGACGGTTCCGTCCGGCGCGGGCGCCAGGTGGAGTCGAATCATCACCCCGCGCACTGAGCCGTCTTGCGCCGAAGGGAGCGGCGACCCGTGATCCCTGCGGCCGACGGGCGTAGTATCGGTGTCGATCGGAACCCGAGAGGAGATCGTTCATGCGCACCTGGCTCGCAGGACTGGCCTTCGAAAAGCGCGCTGTCGCTACGGTGCTGGCGGGCGTCGGCGTGATCGCAGCGCTGACCATGGCGGTCGCCCCCTCGTCGCAGAGCGCCGTCCGCCGCGTAGCCGGCCACCGGGCGGGTACCCATCGCCCGAGCCTCGCTCCTCCGCGTGCGTTCCGTTCATGCCGGAGCCTGGTGGGCTACGGGCGCCGGAATCTGGCTCTCACCCACGGCGTTCCCGAGACGCCGCTGGCGCCCGTCTCTGCGCCGGTCAGTACGCCGGGCGGCCCGGGCGGCACCGCTGCGCCCGCCCCGGCTGCCGGTGCTCCGGCGGCGGGGGGCAGTGGTGGTGGCGGTAGCAGCTACTCGACGACAAACAACCAGGAGCCAGGCGTCGACGAGCCGGATACGGTCAAGACAGACGGATCGACGATTTTCGCGGTCTCCGGCAACAAGCTCTACGCGGTGTCGGTGACGGGTGCGCAGCCGCAGCTGGTCGGCTCCATGGATCTCGGCGCGAGCGGCTATGGGTCCCAGCTGCTCCTGCGCGGCACCCACGTAGTCGTCATCTCTGGCCACGGCGGGATTGGGCCGGTGTTCGCCGGGGGAGGCGCGCCTGGCGTGGCGCCGCCCGCCGTAGCGGGTGCGCCCACGGGCCGCCCCGCGGTGGTCGTGCCGTCGCCGTATTACTTCGGCGGCCAGACAACGCTCACCGAGGTTGACGTGAGCGACCCGACAGCGATGAAGGTTGTCAACACGATCACGATCGCTGGCAGCTTCGTCGATGCGCGTGAGAACGGATCCACGGCGCGGGTCGTGATCTCCTCGCCCCCGCCGGTGCTGGCGCGACCTGCTCTGAGCAGGAGCGCAGCCGGGTATGTGCCGCGCTGGCAGTTCCACAGCATGCTCTCGCATCGCCGCTTCAGCCGACCGGTCGCCACGTGCCAGCAGGTCGCATACCCGGCGCAGTTCTCCGGGCTGGGCATGGCCACGATCTTCACGATCAACATCGACCGCGGCCTGTGGACCGCTAGCACCGATGCGCTGATGGCGGATGCCCAGATCGTCTACGGCTCGACGACCAGCCTGTATCTGGCGACCGAGAAGTGGATCAATCCGGCGACGTCGCCCTACCAGCTGCCCGGACAGCCAACGACCCAGATCGACAAGTTCGACGCCACCTCTCCCGACAGCACACCGTTCCTCGCCAGCGGAGAGGTGCCCGGGTATCTGCTGAACCAGTTCTCGATGTCGGAGTCGGGCGGCTTCCTACGCGTGGCGAGCACTAGCGCGCCGATTTGGTGGGGCGGCACAGTGCCGCAGGTCCCGAGCCAGAGCTATATCACGGTGCTGGCCACACACGGAGATCAGCTGACGCCGGTCGCGCAACTCTCCGGCCTCGGCAGGGGACAAAAGATCTATTCGGTGCGGTTCGTGGGCAACATCGGCTACGTGGTCACCTTCCGGCAGGTCGATCCGCTGTACACGCTCGACCTCTCGAACCCGACCGCGCCGCGCGTCGCCGGGCAGCTCGAGCTGCAGGGGTACTCCTCGTATCTGCACCCGCTCGGTCAGGGCCTTCTGCTCGGGGTCGGCCAGGACGTCGGCGCGACCAACGAGCCCTCCGGCTCGCAGCTCGAGCTGTTCGATGTCTCGAATCCGGCCGCGCCGCGGCTTGTGGACAAGACATCCCTCGGTCAGGGCTCCTCCACGCAGGTCAACTACGACCACCACGCATTCCTGTACTGGCCGCAAACCGGCCTGGCGGTCCTGCCCGTGCAGATCTATCCCACGTACAGCGTCCCGCCTGTGGCGCCAGCGCCAGCGCCAGCGCCGACTCCGGCCACCGGCACCACTCCGGCCGCAGGCGGTACAGGTAGCAAAAGCGGGCAGCCGTCAAGCGGCACCGCCTCGCCGAGCGGCTCCGGCTCGACGCAAGCCTTCACTGGGGCGATCGGCTTCCACATCGACAGCTCGGGGATCCAAGAGGTCGGTCAGATCTCACACCCGTCGGCCAACGGCTACACCCAACCGATCACCCGCTCGATCGTCATCGGCAACGTGCTGTACACCATGTCAGACGCCGGGATCCTCGCATCGAGCCTCGACACAGTCTCGCCCCAAACGTTCGTCCCCTTTCCAACCGCCCCCGCGCCGCCGGTCGTGACCGGATCGCCAACAGCTCCCTGACGACCGCACGCACTCGTTGACGCAGCGCAGTCGGTCAGCTTCGCTCAGCGTTTGCCGAGAACCCACACCCAGATCCTGCCACGCGTTTCGACGCTCGGTCCCTTCATGCTGCGCAAGCCGGGCCTCGCGTCCCGGGATCACTGAGTCGCGTGGTGGCGGGGGCAAAGCGAGGTTCCGCGGTCAGTGATCCCTTTCGAAGGCGAAGTAGGAACCGCGAATGGTTCCGGCCAGCTTTGACTTCTGCGTCGCGAATTTAAACCGCGACGCGAGTTCGATGGGGACTTCCATCCCTTCGGAGAGCTTGAACCCGACCGCCCGCTTCTTGGGGTCGTCGATGGTGTACATCACGTTGATCGACAGACCGCTCTCGTAGAAGACGTAGGCGATTCGGATGTTCTCGACTTGGAAGGCCGTAGCCTCGAGCGGCCGAGAGGAGATGACGATGTCGCGTTCTTCCTTGAGGATCCGGTGCACCC
>JALYZL010000074.1 GCA_030948875.1 Actinomycetota bacterium | reverse complement strand
CCGCCGCGCCGCACCGGGCGCAGCGGCGCCGGCGCAGGCGGCGCCGGTGGAGCATCGGGAGACACCCTCCCCTCCCCGATTCAGGGCACCGTCCTCAAGGTCGCGGTCGAGCAGGGAGCGGCGATCGAGGAGGGCGCGCTCGTCGCTGTGGTCGAGGCGATGAAGATGGAGAACGAGATCACCGCCCACAAGTCGGGCAAGGTCGCCGAGCTGCCGATCGCGGTCGGAGCGTCGGTGGCCACCGGGGACACCATCGCCGTGATCGCCTCCGCCTAGGAGAGGTTGAACGACATGCCCCGGCGGTATGAATGCGCGGTGTGCTCGAGGAGAAAGCTCGTGGCGGGGACGGTGCTGTGCCTGATCATCGCGGGCTGCGGCAGCAGCTCGAACAAGCATCCCGCCGCGACCAACGCCAGCCCGATCGCCTCCACCGCCGCCACCGTCTATCACCCGCCCGCCACCTTCAATGCCGGGTACGAGAAGGCGTGGGGAGAGATGAAGCAGGTTGGGGCCGACGTGAGCAGGGTGATCAACCAGGTCAAACGTGCGCAGGCCAAACATCAGACGGTGCCCGATTCGACGCTGGCGAGTGAGTTCGCCATCTTCGCTAGCCACTTCGAGCCCGCCCTGATCGAGTTCCAGGGCCTCGCCCCGCCGGCCAGCGTTGCCGGGGCGTACAAGTCGATGGCCGCGGCGGCCCTGGCGATGGTAGGCTCGCTGCGGAATCTCTCCACCGACGCCAACAACAACAACACCTCCATGGGCGCGCGCGATCTCGCGAGCTACTTCACGTACGCCGTGACGATCGACAAGGCCGCCACCAAGATCTACAACAAGCTGGGGCTCAGGTAGCGGCGAGCCGCCGCGCGTTGGCGGCGTGGCGCCGGCGCGCTGCCGCGCGGGCCCTCTCAGTTAACCCCGATCAGCTTGGCTGCCTCGCGCAGGCTCGATACCTCGGCGTCGGGCTTCTTCTGGCCCGGCTCGAGCTCCTGCTTGTTGCGGTTGACCCAGATCACCGGGATCTTCTTCTTCAGGCACGGGTCGACATCGTGGTAGTAGCTCGCGGCGACGTGGACCCATCCCTTCTTGGAGCCGATGCGTCGCTCGCACTCGGTGAAGTGGGCGGGATCGGGCTTATAGGAGCGGACTTGCTGCGCGGTGACGACGAGGTCGAAGTCGAGCGGGATGTGACGCCGGGTCTGACCCAGGAGCTTGTCGTCGATGTTCGTGATCAGGCCGATCTTGTGTTTCTTGGCGATCTTCGCCAGCACCGGGTTGGTCTCCTTGAACGGCTGCCAGCGCTGGATCGACTCGGGCAGAAAGCCCGAGCGTGAAGGCTCGAGCGGCCAGCCGAGCTTCTTGGAGATCTGCACCGCGGTCCGCCTGAGCACTTCCGCGTAGAGCTCGTAGGACCCGGCCTGGATCTGCTGCTGGATCTCGTGGAAGAGAGGGATCAGCTCATCGCGCTCGATCGTGAACCCGTCGCGCTCGGCTTCGGCCCGGAATGCCTCGTAGACGCCCGTATCCCAGTCGATCAGGGTTCCGTAGACGTCGAAGGTGACGAAAGAGATGTTCTTAGGTAACGCCATAAGCTCGGGCATGATGCCACTCCACCAGTATTAGCAGCGTCGTGATGCGCAGCTGGCGGGGCCGGGAGTTCGGCGCCAGCCGAACTCCCAACGGAATCGGCGCAGCCGATTCCGCATGTACTACAGTCTCTGGCCGTCCGATGGATCTGTTGGAGTACCAGGGCAAGCAGCTCTTCGCCCGTCACGGCATACCCGTTTCACCGGGGAGACCGGCCCGCACCGTGGACGAGGCGGTCGCGGCGGCGGACGAGATCGGCTACCCGTGTGTGGTCAAGGCGCAGGTCCTGATCGGCGGGCGCGGCAAGGCGGGAGGGATCAAGCTGGCCGGCGACCGCGACCAGGTGCGTGAGCACGCCTCGGCCATCCTCGGCATGGACATCCGCGGGCTGACGGTCAAGGAACTGTGGATCGAGGTCGCGTCGGAGATCGCATCGGAGTACTACGCGTCGGTCGTCTTCGATCGCTCGGCCAAGGCTCCGCTCGTCCTTCTCTCGACCAAGGGCGGGATGGATATCGAGGCCGTCGCGGACGATGATCCCGACGCCATCGCCAGGCTCCACGTCGATCCCCTGCTCGACTTCCAACCATTCCATGGGCGCCGTCTCGCCTTCGAGGCGGGCGTCGATGCCGACGTCGTGCGCCCGGTCGGGGCGATGCTGGCCAAGCTCTACGACGCCTTCACCGCCGAGGAGGCGACGCTGATCGAGGTGAACCCGCTGATCGTGACGCCGGACCGCCAGGTGAGGCTGCTCGACGCCAAGGTCACGCTCGATGCCAACGCGCTCTTCCGCCATCCCGAGAACGCCGCCCTGCGTGACCCCTCGGCGCAAGACGAGCAGGAGCAGATGGCCCACGAGCGCGGCCTCACCTACGTCAAGCTCGACGGCGACATCGGCATCCTCGGTAACGGCGCCGGCCTCGTGATGTCGACGCTCGACGTCGTCGCCCTCGCCGGCGGCAAGCCCGCCAACTTCCTCGACGCCGGCGGCGGCTCAAAGGCCGAGGCGATCACCAGCGCCGTCGAGGTCATCCTCTCCGACCCCAAGGTCAACGCCGTGCTCTTCAACATCTTCGGCGGGATAACCCGGTGCGATGAGGTGGCCAGAGGCCTGATCCAGGCGTTTCACCAGATCGAGCCGGAGGTCCCCTTCGTCGTGCGCCTGGACGGGACCAATGACGTCGAGGGCCGGCGCCTGCTCGCCGGGGCCAATCTGCCGGGCGTCCACTCGGAGTCGACCATGGACCGCGCCGCCAAGAAGGTCGTGGAGCTGGCGGCGGCGCCGTGAGCATCCTCGTCGATACTCAGACCAAGCTCTGCGTGTCGGGCATCACCGGCCGCGAAGGGACGTTCCACGCGCTGCGCAACCGCGACTATGGCACCCAGGTCGTCTCGGGCGTCACCCCGGGCAAGGGGGGTCAGTCGGTTGAGGGCATCCCGGTCTTCAACACTTTCCACGACGCCGTCGCAGCGACCGCCGCCAACACGGCGATGATCTTCGTCCCGCCGGTGTTTGCCGGCGACTCCATCCTCGAGGCCGAGGACGCCGGGATCGAGCTCATCATCGCCATCACCGAGGGCATTCCCGCCCACGACGAGCTACGCGCCTACAGCGTGATCAAGAAGAACGGCCGCGCCCGCCTGGTCGGCCCCAACTGCCCCGGCGTGCTCTCCCCCGGCAAGGCCAACGTCGGGATCATCCCCGCCGCCTTCTTCAAGGAAGGCAACATCGGCCTCGTGTCGCGCTCGGGGACGCTCACGTACCAGATCGGCAACGAGCTCGCCCAGAGCGGCTTCGGCAACTCGACCATCGTCGGCATCGGCGGCGATCCGGTCCCCGGCACCGACTTCATCGACGCGCTCGGCCTGTTCGAGCACGACCCGGAGACCGACCTGATCGTCATGTGCGGTGAGATCGGTGGCGACGCCGAGGAGCGCGCGGCTGACTTCATCGCCGCCAACGTGACCAAGCCCGTGCTCGCCTACATCGCCGGCTTCACGGCTCCTCCGGGTAAGACCATGGGCCATGCCGGCGCGATCGTGTCCGGTTCACAGGGCACCGCTGCCGCCAAGGCGGAAGCGCTCGAGGCCAAGGGCGTGCGCGTCGCACGGACGCCGACCCAGGTGGCCGACCTCGCGAAATCGGCTAGCGCCGATTCCGCGAAATCGGCTAGCGCCGATTCCGTTGCGAGTTCGGCTGGCGCCGAACTCGCGGACGGGTCGGCAGTCCGAGGCGCTGAGTCGTAATCTTCGCGCTCGATGTCCGCCATCACCAAGCCGATCTCGTTCGCGCGCGGAGCGCCTTCGCTCGACATCATCGACGTCGAGGGCCTGCGCTCCGCCGCCGACCGCGCCTTCGCTTCCGACCCGGCGGGGATGACCGGCTACGGGACCGCAATCGGCTACCCGCCGCTGCGGGAGTGGATCGCCGAGCGCCACGAGATCGAGCCCGCGCGGGTGATCGTGACCAACGGCTCGATGCAGGCTGACGCCTTCCTGTTCGACGCCCTGGTGACGTCCGGGGACACGGTGGTCGTGGAGCGGCCGACGTACGACCGCACGCTCCTGTCGCTGCGCGGCCGGGGCGCCGATGTCTGCGCCGTCGAGCTCGAAGCCGACGGAATCGATGTCGTCGCCGTCGAAGCGCTGATCGGCACCGGCGCGGCACCGAAGCTCGCTCACATCATCCCCAACTTCCAGAATCCCGCTGGGTACACGCTCTCGGCGGCCAAGCGCGAGGCGCTGATCGGGCTCGCCCGCGAGCACGAGTTCACCATCTTCGAAGACGATCCCTACGTGGCTCTGCGCTTCGAGGGGTCGTCCCTTCCGACGATGGTCTCGATCGACGGCGAGCGCGTCGTCTACGCCTCCTCGTTCTCCAAGACCGTGTGCCCGGGCATCCGGGTCGGCTATCTCGTCGGCCCCGAGGACCTGATCGCCAGCATCGTCAAGATCGCGACCAGCACCTACATATCCCCGAGCATGGTCTCGCAGTCGATCGTCAACGAGTTCTGCCGCAGCGGCGCGATCGAGCAGTCGATCGAGACGGTCAAGGAGGCGCTCAGGGAGCGGGCGCACACGCTGTGTGAGGCGCTCGAGCGCGAGCTTCCCGACGCGCGCTTCACCCGCCCCGAGGGCGGTTACTTCCTGTGGGTCGACCTCCCGGAGGGGACGGACGTGAAGGCGATGGCCGCGCTCGCCTCCGAGCGCGGAGTGCAGATCGTCAAGGGCTCGGACTTCGTGGTCGACGGCGGCGAGAGCAGCTTCCGGATCGCCTACTCGGGCGTCACGCCGGCGGAGATCGAGGAGGGCGTGCGGCGGCTGGCAAGCGCCTACGCGGAGGTCGCGGGCGCGTAGGCGCCTTCTCGGCGTTCTGGCGGTCGTGGCGGCGTTGTTCGTCGCGGCCATCGTCGTCAACCTCCTGAAGCCCGGTCCGCCCGGCCCGATTCGTCTGCGCAGGCCGGCGGCTACGGCGTGCACGCAGCACTGGGTCGGATCGTGGGCGGCGAGCCCGAGCGGGGTGAGCCTGACCCAGCCGCTGGCGAATCAGACGGTGCGGATGATCGTCGCGCCGCATCTCGCCGGGCGCAGCCTCCGCCTGCACTTCACCAACAGGCACGGACTCGCGCCGGTGACGCTCGGCGCGGTCACCGTCGGCTTGCGCGGCCCGAACGCGTCGCTCGTCCCGGGCAGTGAGCGCGCGGCGCTCGTGCGCGGCCCGAACGCATCGCTCGTCCCGGGCAGTGAGCGCCGTGTCACCTTCGGTGGGCAGTCGTCGGTGGTAATCCCTGTCGGTGCCGATGCTGTCAGCGATCCCGTGAAGCTCGGCTTCGACCCCTTCCAGGATCTCGCCGTCAGCGTCTACCTGCCAGGCACCGTCACGCATCCGGTCGAGCACTTCGCGACGCGCCAGACGAGCTACCTGAGCCCGACCGGGAGCGGCGATCGGAGCGCGCAGGTCGGCGCGTCAGCGTTCACGCAGACGACGACGGGCAAGTTCTCCACCGGCTGGTACTTCCTCGACGGGGTCGACGTCCTCGCGCCAGGGCCCGCCGGGGCGGTCATCGCCTTCGGCGACTCGCTCACCGACGGCTATCAAGCCCGGAGAAACGGGTCCGAGCAACTGGCGACGATCGACACCAACGGTCGCTACCCCGACGACCTCGCACGCCGGCTGATCGCCGCCAAGATCCCCCTGTCGGTGCTCAACGCCGGCATCGGCGGCGACCAGCTGCTGCGCTCCGGAGTGCCGACGTACGGGCTGAGCGGGCTGTCGCGCTTCGGCACCGACGCGCTCGGCCAGTCTGGCGTGACCGATGTGATCGTGCTCATGGGCATCAACGACATCGCCCTCCGAGCCACCGCGAGCCAGCTTATCGCGGCCTACGAGCAGCTCATCTCGCGCGCGCACGCGGCCGGCGTGGCGATCCAGCTGGGCACGCTCATGCCCAGCACCGGGACGCCCTCACCCGCCTACGGGGACGCGGCCGCCACCAGCGTGCGCGAGCAGGTCAACCAATGGATCCGCACCCAGCGCTTCTCCGACGGCATCATCGACTTCGACGCCGCCGTCCGCGACCCCCGTGACCCGAGCGTGATCAACCCGGCCTACAACGGCGGCGACAGCCTGCACCTCGACCTCGCCGGCTACGACGCGATGGCCCGCGCCGTCGACCTCGCATCACTGGCGCGTCCGAACTGCATCCAGTGAGGAGCCGGTCAGGCCAGCGGCCTCGATCCGGGACCGACGCCACCGCCCGCCTCGCTCAGCGCCCGTAGCGCTCGCGACCGAGTACGAGCTGCTCAGGTAGCGCGATCCGCGGGGGCGGCGACGGATCGGCGACGACCGATACGGTCTCGGCGACGCTGACGGTGACCGTCGAGGTGTCGTCCTCGAAGGCGACCTCGACGCAGTCGCCGTCGTTGCTGGCGATCTTGCCCTCGCGTCCCGGTTCGAGCCCCACGTCCTTGAGGTAGTGAAGGAGATCCTCGGCCTCGTTCTCGAAGCGCAGGATCCTTACCTGGGCGCCGGGCTCGCAGTCGGCCAGGGGCACGCCGGCCACCCGCTCGCCGACCCGGATCGGGTGGCCATGTGGACACGTCTTGGCGTCGCCCACCGAGGCGCGCACGTAGGCCTCGAAGCGCGGCGTCATCGCGTGCTCGAGCTGCTCGGCCTCCTCGTGCACGTCGTCCCAGGGGACGCCCACGACGTCGGTGAGGAAGCGCTCGATCATGCGGTGGCGGCTCACCGTGTGCTCGGCGTGCTCGCGCCCCGGAGGCGTGAACTGGATCGTGCGGTCGGCGGTGCGGGTGATGTAGCCGTCGCGCTCGAGTCGGCCCAGCATCTCGTGGACGGTCGGGGCGGAGAGCTGCATCGCCCGCGCCAGATTGGCCCCGGTCATCGGCAGACCGGCCTCGAATAGCCAGAAGAGGGTCTCCAGGTACTCCTCTTCGGCGGTGGTCGCGTGCGCTGCGGCGATGCCGTCAATCGTACCGAGCTAGGATCGCGAGCTGGGATGAGCCTGCCCCTGGCCCCACCTATCGAGCCCCAGCTCGCCCGTTCCCGCGCCGACCTGCCGGTCGGCGAGCAGTGGGCCTACGAGCCCAAGTACGACGGCTTCAGGGCGATCGTCTTCGTCGACGGCGCCGACGTGGTCGTGCAGTCGCGCGGGGCGAAGCCGCTCGGGCGCTACTTCCCCGAGCTTTCCTTCGCCCCCGGGCGCTACGTGATCGACGGCGAGATCGTCATCGACGGCGGCACCGACGGCCGTCAGGACTTCTCCGCGCTCCAGCAGCGCATCCATCCCGCCGAGTCGCGGATCAACCGGCTCGCCGCCGAGACGCCGGCGCGCTACATCGCCTTCGACCTCCTCGCGCTCGACGACGAGTCGTGGCTGACGCGACCGTTCCTCGAGCGCCGCGCCGCCCTCGAGGAGCTCGTGCAGGCGCCCGTCGGCCTCACGCCGTACACGCGCGTGGAGGCCGAGGCGGAGCCGTGGCTGCGCAGCAGCGAGGGGGTGGTGGCCAAGGACATCACGGCGCCCTATCGCCCCGGGGCACGCACGGGGATGGTCAAGGTCAAGCGCGTGCGGACGATCGACGCGGTCGTCGTCGGCTATCGCCCGGGCAAGGAGGAGGGCACGGTGGGCTCACTCATCCTCGGCCTCTACGACGACGCCGGCGAGCTCCACGTGGTCGGCCATTCCTCGGGGCTGCGCGCGGCCGAGAAGCGGGCGCTCGTCGATCGCCTCTCGCCCTACGAGACGGGCCAGCGCGGCAGCGGGGACCCGAGCCGGTGGAAGAACGAGAAGGAGCTCGAGTGGATCGAGTTGCGCCCCGAGCTTGTCGTCGAGGTCACCTTCGACCACTCGAGCGACGGGCGCATCCGCCACGGCACGAAGATCCTCCGCTGGCGCGACGACAAGGCGCCCGAAGCGTGCCGCGTCGAGCAGATGATGCAGTGATCGATTCCGAACGCGCCCGACTGGCAGCGGGCGTCGCGTAACCAATCACCGTAACCGCGGGTATGCTGCGCCGATGGTGATGGCATGCGGTGGTATCGATCTCGGAGGAACGAAGATCCAGTGCGTCATCGTCGACGAGAGCCAGAAGGTGCTCGGCACGGCGCGGACGGCGACGCCGACCGTCGGCGGCCCGCCAGCCGTGGCGGACGCCATGGCCACTGCATTGCGCGAGGCCGCGACCGACGCCGGGATATCGAGTACGAGCGAGCTCGCGGGAGTTGGGGTCGGCTCGCCGGGCGCCAGCGACGAGAAATCGGGGACGGTCTCGGGCGCAGGCAACCTCCCCGACTGGGGAGGCTCGTTCCCCCTCGGCCCGACCCTGAGTGAGGCCCTGGGGACGGCCGTGACCGTCGGCAACGACGTCGGCGTGGCGACCGATGCCGAGGTCGTGCTGGGCGCGGGGCGCGAGGTGTCCTCGCTCATCGGCGTGTTCTGGGGAACCGGCGTGGGCTCGGGGATCATCCTCGATCGGCGCCCGTGGCACGGTCGCGGCGCCGCCGGCGAGATCGGGCACACCGTCGTCAAGCTCGGCGGCCGGCGCTGCCTATGCGGCCGGCGCGGCTGCGTGGAGGCCTATTCGGGGCGCGCTGCCATGGAGGCGCGCGCACGCAAGCTCCACGCCGCAGGCAAGCCCACCGACCTGTTCAAGCTCATGGAGAAGAACCACCGCACCCGGCTGATGAGCAGCATCTGGGCGAAGGCGCTGGAGCGCAAGGACGGCCTCGCGCGCGAGCTCATCGAAGACGCGATCCACGCGCTCGGCGCCGGCATCGCCTCCGCCGTCAACCTGCTCGACGTCGAGATGGTGGTGATCGGCGGCGGGCTTGGCATCCGCCTCGGGCAGCCGTACGTGGACCGGATCAAGGCGGCGATGCATCCCCACCTGTTCGTCGACGAGCGCCCGCCCGAGGTCCGTCTCGCCGAGCTCGGCGACCTCGGCGGGGCAATCGGCGCCTCGCTCTTGGTCAAGCCGGCGAAGAGCCCGCCCAAGCGCCCGGCGAGCCGCGCCAAGCGCGCCGCCTGAGTTGCTTAGGGCGTCGCGCGCGTCGGTGCCGCAGCCCTCGTGGGCGCCGTAACGGGAATACCGACGACGATCCTCGTCGCGCCAGACTCCTTTAAGGGCACCTTCAGCGCTGTCGAGGTCACCGCGGCGATCGCGCGCGGCCTCGAGGCTGCCGGCCGGCCTGTGGACCGATGCCCGGTGGCCGACGGTGGCGAGGGCACGCTCGAGGCGCTCGTGGGCGCGCTCGGGGGACAGACAGTCGCCGCCGAGGTTGAGGATCCGCTCGGGCGGCCGATCGAGGCGACATTCGCCCTGACCGACGGCGGCGCGGGGGCGAAGGGGGCCTAGCCCTTCGCGATCGTCGAGACGGCGAGCGCGAGCGGCCTCGCGCTCGTCGCCGAGGCCGAGCGCGACCCCCTCGCCGCCTCCACCCGCGGCACAGGCGAGCTC
>JALYZL010000648.1 GCA_030948875.1 Actinomycetota bacterium | reverse complement strand
GCAGGAGAGGATGCCTTCGACCACGCGACGCTCCGAGTCGCCGCTCGACGGCGACGTCCTCGCCGCATGATGGGCCCTGCCGCTCGGGTCAACCCAACCGGAGGATGCTCAGGAGCCGTGGGCCCTGTTCAGCTCTCCGAGGGTGGCGTTGAAGGTCGCGATCGCGTGGCCACCGGCTCCGTACCACGTGGCGCCGACGAGCGACTGCTCGTTGATGAGAGCGGTTGAGCGCGGCGCGGGCGTCCACGGCGCGATCGCGACGTTGCCTCGCACCCGCGGATATACCGTGGCCGGCTTGGTCTGACCCGGGTTGGCCAGCTCCCACTTCACTCGTGTGACGCCGTCGGGCACGACGCCGACGGTCGCGAAGCTCGTGATCATCACGGCCTGTGGCGTCAGCGTCTGAGCCGGCACCGCTCGAAGGATCGGGTTGAGGAGCTCGTCCTCAGGTTGGGGAAAATGGGGTTGCCTGTGGGTCAACCCGACGAGGCTGAGATGGAGTCCGTCGATCGCGCGTCCGCGTTGGCGCCACCCGCTGATCAGTCCGTGCCCCCAGCTTCGCGGAACGGTCCCGAGGACGAGGTAGATTCGCTCGCGCGTGTGTCCGGGGCCGCCGTTAATCGGCCGCGAGAGAACGGTGGCCAGCAGGCGCGTCTGACGGCGGAGCACTTTGGCCACGTTCAGGCAGTTGGAGCAGTTCGGTCGCACCTCGGCGGCGATGCCCCAGCCCGGCAACTTGTCAACGGCTCGCTGGGGCCGGCGCAGAATTGCGAGCTCGGAGCGCAGCGCGCCCAGCGTGGTCGCAACCGGGGCCGGAGCCGTCGCCGGCGCGGCGGTGGACGGAGTCCGCGCACGCCCAAGGGCGATGATCATCACCAGGGTGACGACGATCGTGGATACGGTGGCAACCGCGACCACGAGACCACCGGCACTGGGCAGCCGCACCCCGCGGCGGCGCCGGGGAGAGATCCCGTCGAGGAGATTCCCCGGAGCGAGCATGTTCGTCGTGGCGGCGTTCATCGACGCGCGCAGGCGTTCGATCAGCTGTTCATCGGTAGTCATCTTCGGGCCTCGTCCTTCGTCGGCACGTCGTCGTTCTCGGTCGGTTCTTCGAGCAGCTGTCGTAGGCGTGACAGCGCACGACTGGTGTAGGACATGACGGTTCCCTGCGAGGCGCCGATCGCGGCGGCGGTGTCGGTGACGGACAGGTCGGCGAAGAAACGCAGCACGATGACCTCGCGCTGACGCTGCGGCAACTGCCCGAGCGCCGCCAGCAGCGCGTCGCGATCGGCGATCAGCCCGGCGCGATCGGCGACCGACCGGCGCGCGAGGCGGACTGAATCGCTCCCCCATCCGTGTTCCGGTACTTCATCCACCCGGCGCAGCGAGCGTCGGGCATGGTCACGAGCGAGGTTGACGAGCACAGCGCGCGCGTACGCCTCCGGCGCCGACCGCGCCGAGCTCCAGCGACGGGCGGTTCGCATCATCGTCATCTGGAGGAGATCCTCGGCGATCTGACGATCTCCGCAGAGCAGGTAGGCGGAGCGCATCAAACGCGTCGTTGACCTCGACACGAACGCCTCGAACGAGAGCTCGTCCTCGCGTCGGGCACCGGCGAAGAGAGTCATGGTCGGTTAAACGCCGGCCCCGCGGTTTCCATTGCCATGAGCTCAGGATGATGAGTGGCGCGGCCGCACGGCGCTCGCCGCGCAGACCGGCTACCCGCTGCCGGGCGTAACGCGGTAGGCGTCGAATACCGCGTCGATGTTGCGAAGGCGGTTGATCGCCTGGTCGAGCGTTCTCGTGTCCCCCACCTCGACGACGAAGCGGTTGCTCACCATCGGGTGGTTGACCGCGCAGTGCGCGTCGAGGATGTTGATCCCCGCTTCGGCAAAGGTGCGCGACATGTCCTCGAGCAGGCGGTGGCGATCCCAGCCGTCGACCTGGACCTCGACCCGGAAGGACGTCTCCGCATCGCCGTCCCACGTCACCGAGGTGAAGCGATCGGGGTCCTTCTTGAGCACGGTGACGTTGGGACAGTCCTCGCGGTGGATCGTGATCCCGCGCCCGAGCGATATGTAGCCGACGATCGGGTCGCCGGGCACGGGCAGGCAGCACTTCGCCATTCGCAGCATGACCTCGTCGATTCCTTCGACGGCAATTCCATACCGACCCGACGACGTCGTGGGCCGGTCACGTCGGCGCGAGGTCTTCATCAGGTCGTCGGCCGCGGTCGGCTCGGACTCGGCAGCCTCCCCCTGCTTGAGACGCTGCATGATCTTGTTGACCACGACCTTGGGCGAGATCTTGGCGCCGCCGACGGCGATGTAGAAGTCCTCGGCCTTGCGGAACCCCATCTCGCGGATCACGTCGGCGAGGAGCGGCGAGCCGACGATCTTCTGCGCCGGCAGTCCCTGCTTCTTGAGCTGCTCCTGGAGCATCTCGCGGCCGCTGTGCTCGGTGTCGCGGCGCGACTCGGCCTTGTACCACTGCTTGATCTTGTTTCGGGCCCGGGTCGTCTTGACGAGCGCCAGCCAGTCGCGCGAGGGCCCGCGCTCGCGCTTGGAGGTCAGAACCTCAACGATGTCGCCCGAGCGCAGCGAGTAGGACAGCGGCACGATCTTGCCGTTGACCTTCGCCCCCACGCAGCGGTGGCCGACGTCGGTGTGGATCTCGTAGGCGAAGTCCAGCGGCGTCGCCCCCGCGGCGAGCGACTTGACCTCGCCCTTGGGCGTGAAGACGAACACGTCGTCCTCGAACAGGTCGACCTTGAGTGTCTCCATGAACTCGCGCGGGTCGGACATGTCCTGCTGCCAGTCGAGCAGCGAGCGCAGCCACTTGAGCTTGCCGTCCTGGTCGCGCGGCGCGGCCGCCCCGCCGCCTGAGTCCTCTTTGTACATCCAGTGCGCGGCGACCCCGAACTCGGCCAGGTCGTGCATCTCGCCCGTCCTGATCTGGATCTCCAGCGGCCGGCCCTCGGGTCCGATCACCGTCGTGTGCAGCGATTGGTACAGGTTGAACTTGGGCATCGCGATGAAGTCCTTGAACCGCCCGGGAAGCGGCTTCCACAGCGAGTGGATGACGCCGACCGCGCCGTAGCAGTCCTTGACCGAGGAGACGATCACCCGCATCGCCGTCAGGTCGTAGATCTCGTTGAACTCGCGGCCCTTCTTGGTCATCTTCGCGTAGATCGAGTAGAAGTGCTTGGCGCGCCCTGAGATCTCCGCCTCGATCCCGAGCTCGGCGAGCTCCTTGCTCAGGTACTCGCCGGCCTGACTGACGTAGCGCTCGCGCTCGGTACGCTGCTGCGCGACGAGGCCCTTGATGTCGTTGTACTTGCGCGGGTGCAGGGTCTGGAAGGCGAGATCCTCGAGCTCCCACTTGATCGCGTGGATACCGAGGCGGTGCGCAATCGGCGCGTAGATGTCGAGCGTCTCCCGCGCCTTGTCGATCTGCTTCTGCTTGGGCATCGCCCCGATCGTGCGCATGTTGTGCAAGCGATCGGCGAGCTTGATGAGGATGACCCGGATGTCAGTGGCCATCGCCACCATCATCTTGCGGTAGTTCTCGGCCTGGGCCTCGTCGCGAGACTGGAAGGTGAGGCCGGTCAGCTTTGTCACCCCGTCGACGAGCCCGGCGATCTCCTCCCCGAAGACCTCGGTCACCTGCTCGAGTGAGGCCGAGGTGTCCTCGACGGTGTCGTGAAGGAGCGCCGCGCACAGCGTCTCGGTGTCGAGCCGCATCCCGGCGCAGATCTTGGCCACCCCGACGGGGTGAGTGATGAAGTCCTCGCCCGAGCGGCGCAGCTGGTCGGCGTGCTGCACGCAGGCGTAGACGAATGCCTCTTCGACCTTGTCGTGGTCGATCGAAACGGCGGACTGCTCAGCGTGCTCCTCGACGATGGCGAACAGGTCGCCGAGCAGACGGCGCTCCTCCTCGGTCAGTTCCGCCCGCTCGACCGGCGTGTCTGCCTTGTGCTCGACGCGATCGACCTGGCGCCACGCGCTCGGGAGCAGCATGGCCCGCGCCGAGCGCCCGTCCGGTGCGCCGCGGCCGTTCTCGCTGTCGGTGTGAGCCGCGCGCGCGCCGCGATCTCCGCCTCCGGCCGCCGCGCCGCCAGCCGGTGGCTTTGACCGTCCTAGGCGCTTCGTCGGGCTTTTTCGCTGCTCAGGTATCGCCGTCCGTCCTCGTACCGTTGAGAGTAGACCCTGAAGGCCGGGGAGCGCTCCAGCGCGGTTGGCGAGGTGCCCGCGATGGCCAGGGCCGGCAGATCCCGGTCGAGGCTGACGAGCTCCAGCTCCGCGAGGACTCGGATGAGCCGACCGGCGAGCCGAGCCGGACGGCCGTGCGGACCATCGCCGCGAAGCAGGCGCTCGAGCTCCTCGCCGGCCGCCCTCCCGAGCTGCCTGAGACCCCGGTAGAGGGTGACGAGCGAAGCACGGAGTCGGTACTCCAGCTCGTGCATCTGCTCCGCAAAGCGTAGCTCAGCCTCGCCCCAACTCAGGTGGACATAGCCGCGTTCCGCCGCCCCCGGTCGCGCGCGTAGCGCTCCATGGGCGCTCGCCGCCACCGGCGGGTCGAGCGCGACGAGGTGCGCGAACCGGTCGGCGAGCGCCGGCTCGCGCTCGAGCGCGTGGTAAGAGCACAGCGCGAAGCCGCCGGTACGCGTGCTCAGGCCCTCGATCCGGCGGGACACGTCGGCGCACACCGCGAGCATGGGCCCGCCGCCCGCGAGCGCGTCGGCGAGCACGGCGAGCGGGCTCTCTCCGCAGCGGTCGAGGACCACGCGGCGCGGCTGGGCTTGAGCCGGCCCGTCGGACGTGGCCCGAGCGATATCCGCGACGAGTGCGTCCACCTCCTCCAGGGCGGCGGGCACGTAGTCGGGGGGCTCGCCGAGGATCTCGATCGGCTGCGCGTGTCCGATCGACGCCTGCGCCTGGCGCAGCACGAGGCGAGGCGCGACGGCCCCCCGCCACGCGTTCCGTTCCAGGCGAAAGGTTGCGTCGACGGGCACGCCGCACGGCACCGGCAGCGCCCCGCCGCAGCCGAAGGCGACGGCCCCGGCGCGCCCGCCCCCTGTGCGCACCGAGAACCGCGCGTGCTTGCCCTCCCCCATCGCCCGCACGTCGTCGAAGCGTCCACCGGGCACGAGCAGGCGCGCGCCCGGGTTTCCCATCCCGCAGGGCTCGAGGAGCTCGAGCTCCTCGGCCAGGGCGAGACCGAGCTGCGCGCCCGAGGCGACGGCGTCCACGCGCTCGACGGGCACCAGCTGCTCCGGCGTCAGGGTCGCGGTTGCGTGCTCCTCGACCAGTTCGCGAAACGCGTCCACGCGCTCGCGGTCGATGGTCAGCCCGGCGGCGGCGCGGTGGCCGCCGTAGCGGATGAGCTCGGCCGCCGCGGCGTGGAGGGCACCGAGGAGGTCGAAGCCGGGGATGCTCCGCCCCGACCCCGTGCCGATGTCGCCGTCGAGGGCGATGAGGATGGCCGGGCGGTGACGCCGCTCGGCCACGCGCGAGGCGACGATCCCAATCACGCCAGGGTGCCACCCCTCGGCCGCGAGCACGTAGGCGCTGCGCTCGCCGAGCTCGGCCACGAGCGCCTCGGCCTCCCACAGGATCCGCTGCTCGACGGCCTGACGCTCGGCGTTGGCGCCCGCGAGCTCGGCGGCAACCTGCTCGGCGCGCGCGGCGTCCTCGGTGAGCAGGAGCTCGAGACCGGCGTCCGCGCGGCGGATCCGCCCCGCAGCGTTGATCCGGGGCGCGAGCCGGAAGCCGAGGGCACTCGCATCGAGCTCCCCGGGGTCGACCCGCGCAACGGCCATCAGCGCCCGCAGCCCCGGCTTGGCCGTATTGGCCATGGCCCGCAGTCCTTCACGGACGAGACGCCGGTTCTCGCCGCGGAGGGGGACGACGTCGGCAACGGTGGCGAGCGCGACGAGCTCGATGTCGGCCGCCGCCGTCGGCGCGCCCAGGGCCTGCGCGAGCTTGAAGGCGACGGCGGTCCCGCACAGCTCGCGGCACGGATAGCCGCACACCCCCGGGTGGACGATCGGCGCCTCGGGTAGCACCCCGTCCGCGCGGGGACTGTGGTGGTCAGTGACGACCACGTCAATGCCGGCCGCGCGTGCTCGCGCCACCTCCTCCACCGCGGTGATCGCGCAGTCGACGGTGATGAGCAGGCCGGTGCCGCGGGCGGCCAGGCGCTCCACCGTCGCCATCGCCAGGCCGTAGCCGTCGTCGATCCGGCTCGGCAGGAACCAGTCGACGCTCGCCCCCAGCACCCGCAGCGCGCGCACGAGGATCGCCGTCGCACACACCCCGTCGACGTCGTAGTCTCCGTGCACGGTGATCCGCGAACCCGCCCGGATGTGCCGCTCGATGACCGCGACGGCGTCGCCGATACCCAGGAACGCGTCCGGCTCGTAGCCCTCCTCGGCGGCCAGGAAGGCCCGCGCCACGGCCGGATCGGCGAACCCGCGCCGCACCAGCACCTGACCGAGCACATGGCTCACGCCGAGCTCGCGCTCAAGCGCCCGCGCGGCCTCGAAGTCATAACCGGGGATCTCGAGCTGCGGCGTCAGGACCCGCGGAGCCTGGGGCGGCTCGACCACGGTGCGGGAACTTGCGAGCTCGAGCATGCGGGCAGCGTAAGCGGGGGTTAGGACGGATCGGTCGGGGCGCGGCGCCGTCGCGCCCGGTCTGTAACGAGGACGCCACAGAGTTGGCGCAAAGGCGTGACACGGGCGCGCGACCTCCGAGCCATACCGCAGGTCCCCAACAACGAGACCGGACTCTTCAGCCCCCTTCGTCGAGACCTGAGGACCGGCGCGCGCCTTCGAAGTAAATGATCGCCATCCCGATCAGCGCGCCGGGGATCGCCTCGAGCGCGGTGGCGAGGTGGGTGGCGTGCCGCCCGGGGACGTGGAAGCCGTTGACGATCAGTCCGAACAGGATGGCGCCGAGCAGGGCTCCGACGAAGGCGCCGACGATCCCGCCCCAGTAGCGGTCGGGGAGCCAGATGGTGAAATGCCACAGGGCGAGGCCCATCATCACCCACGCGAGCAGACCCATTAGCGGCGCCTCCCATGACGGCGGTTGCGCTGCCCGGACTTGCGCGGCTGGGGCTTGGGCTTGGGGATGTTGGCCACGCCGTCGTTCTCGGCGACGTCGGGCGCGGGGGCCGGATGCTCGGCGGCGGGCGGCGTCGGCTTGCTCCTCGCGCCGTCCCCTGCCGGAGCTGCCGGCTCGCCGTTCGGCCCGGG
>JALYZL010000637.1 GCA_030948875.1 Actinomycetota bacterium | reverse complement strand
GGCACGAAGCGCTCGCCGAGCGCGTCGTCGAGCGCGGACTGCAGGCGGCACGCGCCTCCGGCTCGGTGGTCGCCGGCGCGGTCAGCTCCACCATAAGCGCGCGGCTCTTACTCGCGCGTGGCTCCCTGGTGGCCGCGGAGGGCTCCGCGCGTCACGCGTTGCGGGTCAGCCGCGCCAACGGGCTGCGGCTACTCGAGCCGTTCGCCCTCGCATCGCTGCTCGAGTCCCTCCTCGACCAGGGCCGCGCTGACGACGCCGAGCACGAGCTGGCAGACGATGCCGCGGGCCGGGCATCGTGCGAGGGCCTCGGCGGTTGCCTGCTCCTCATCGCCCGCGGGCGGCTGCGCGGTTCGCGCGCTGACACCGAGCTCGGACTGGCCGACGTGCTGACAGCCGGTGCCAGGCTCCTGCAGGCGTCGTGCTCGACGCCCGGATTCGACTGGCACTCGCGCGCCGCTCTGTTGGCGCACCGGCTCGACCGCCGGCGCGAGGCCGCGCGCTTGGTCGACGACGAGCTCGCGCTCGCCGAAAGGCTCGGGGCGCCGAGGCCACTCGGCGTCGCCCTCCGCGCTCGCGCCCTCGTCTCTCCCCCAGGCACGCAAATCGAGCTCCTGACCGCGGCCGTCGAGACGCTGCGCGGCACTCCCGCGCGGTTGGACTTCGCCCGGGCGCTCTGCGACCTCGGCTCCGCTCACCGCCGCTCGGGATCGCGCCGCGATGCACCGGGGCCACTGAGAGCGGGGCTCCAGCTCGCGCACGAGTGCGGCGCCTCAGCCCTTGCCGAACGGGCCCGCCAAGAGCTCGTCGTCCTCGGAGCGCGCCCCCGGCGCCACGCCGTCACCGGCATCGACGCCCTGACCGCCCGCGAGCTCCAAGCCAGCGAGCTCGCCGCCGAGGGGCTCACGAACCGGCAGATCGCCGCTGCGATGTCCGTGACCGCCAACACGGTCGAGTATCACCTGACCAACGCGTATCGCAAGCTGGGGATCGAGACGCGGGAGCGGCTCGGGGGGGCCCTGGGGCGCGGTTTGGTTGGGGGGAGGGGACGGGCGGTGGTGGTGGACTTGGGGTGACCGTGCCTATGCGGCTGTCTCTCCGGCCTGCTCGTAGGTGAGGATCGCGATGCCGTCGCCAACGATCTTCGAGTCGACGAGTCGCAGCGTCTTCTTGTCGCTTGTCTCCCCGAACAGCCGCTTGCCGCTGCCGAGTAGGACCGGGAAGACCATCAGGCGCAGCTCGTCTACGAGATCGTGCTCGAGCAGGGTCTGTGCCAGCTGCGCGCTGCCGTGGACGACGATGTCTCCGCTGTGCTCGTCCCGCAGCCGCTTTGCCGCCTCAACCGGGTCGCCTTCGAGCACGGTCGAGTTCGTCCACCGTGCGGGGTCGGCGCTTGAGCCGATCACGTACTTGGGCATGCTGTTCAGCTTGTCGGCGAACTCGTCTTCGCGGGTGGGCCATGCGTCGGCGAAGCCGTCGTAGGTGACGCGGCCCAGGAGTAGCGCTTCGGAGCCGAGCGTCTCGTCGAGCTTGAACTTATCGCCCTCCTCGCCGCGCGAGAACTCGAATGACCAGCCGCCGTGCTTGAAGTCCTCGGCTCCGCCCGGATCCTCCATCACGCCATCGAGCGACACGAACTCGGTCACGACGATCCTTCCCATCTGCTGCCTCCCTCTCTCGGCGTTTGACGGTATATTCAACGTAGCGGTTGCTCAACCTATCAGATGAATACGATTCCCGCCGATCGACTCAGCCTCACGTTCTCCGCGCTCGCCGACCCAACGCGCCGCGCGATCCTGACGCGGCTCGCAGACGGGGCCGCGACGGTCAACGAGCTGGCGGAGCCGTTCCCGATCAGCGTGCAGGCGGTGTCCAAGCACCTCGGGGTGCTGGAGCATGCGGGCCTGATCATGCGTGGGCGCTCCGCACAGCTGCGCCCGTCGCGCCTGCGCGCCCAACCGCTCAAGGACGCGGCCGACTGGCTCGGCTCCTACCAGCAGTTCTGGGACGCAGGCTTCGATCTGCTCGACGAGCGCCTGCGAACCCAGGACAATGCCGCTCGCGATGGCTGAGCCCTCATCCCCCGGCGCGAGCGAGTACGGGATCAGGATCAGGCGCGTGTTTGACGCGCCGCGCGAGCGCGTCTGGAGGGAATGGACCGACCCCGAGAGCTTCGCCGACTGGTTCGGCGGGCGGCAATGCGAGGTCCCGCTCTCCAGCGTGTCGATGGACGTGCGGCCCGGAGGTTCATGGCGACTGACGATGTTCGCCCCTCCCGACCATCGTCGGATCGACTGGAACGGCGAGTACCTCGAGGTCAACGCGCCCGACCGGCTGGCGTTCACGGTCTCCGATCAGCCGGGCGATGACGCGTTCGAGCTGGTGAGCGTCGTACTCACTGACCTCGGCGACGGCCGGACCGAGATGCTCTTCGAGCAGCGCGGATCGATGTCGCCCGAGGAGTACGAACGCGCCACCATGGGCTGGGGCACATTCTTCGACCGCGTCGAGGAGCGACTCACCGGCACCTGAATGGACCGCAGCGTCACTTCTCCCCCAGCGCCTGGATCATCCCGGTCGCGCGGTCACCGAAGCAGGGCGAAGCCGCATCGGTCGCGGCTCCTGAAAATTCGCCAAACCCGGGCCGCGCGCGGCGTCGCGTGCATACGTACGTCCACGGATCCGCAGCCCCCGACGCGAGCCCGGTTTCGGCGAGACTGGTTCAGCGGAGGACGAGTGCAGCGCTCCCGTCGATGCCGGCGAGCTCCGTCCTATGCCCGATCAGTCTTCGGGTAGAGCAGCAAAATCACGCTTGGTTTTCCTATACCACGCCATTCCTGACAAGGGATTTTTCCACCTACCCTTCATCTCCTTCAAGGCGCCGTTGTGCGTTTCATCACCCCCTGCGACCATTTCCTTCAGATGCCTATCTTGCGCTTTTATGACCTCATCAGCGGTATTTCCGTGGAGTGGAACATCGCATGGTCCACCCAATTGTCTACATGTCATCGCTTTCATAAGTCTCGCTTCCTTTCCCGTCAACTCATGCGGCAATCATAGGAACGCCGCCCCGTTAGTGCTTCTCCGATCCTGCTTGATGCCGGGGCGGGTCCGGCGTGCGGCGTCATGCCTACGTGTCAGCCGATTCGGCACGCCTCGAGGCGAGCCCGCTACGGCGAGAAGCGCGTTCCGCCACGGGTCTGCGGACGGCCGCTTTCGCGATGGGCCCGCCGGCTCCGGCAGCGGCCGGTTCGCCGTCGGCGCCGATTGCCAGCCACGATAGCTGAGCGTTTCCGACGCCCGGTACGAACGGTTACGAATTTGTCGGCTGGTACTCGAAGCTGGGGCCCGCGTTACCGCCGATCCCGGACTCTAGCGTCATCAGCGCCTGGGCCTGCTCGTTGAGTGACTCCATCACGCCGACGGCGGTGGCCAGGCTGTGTGGGTTTCCGTTGAAGGTGTCGTGCAGGGCCTTGAGCAAGCTGGTGTAGGTGTAGTTGAACGTGTCGCAGCCGTAGCGTGCGCCCGAGCCGGCGGGATAACTTGACGCCTTTGGGTCTGCGATTACCGGGTAGACCTTGGAGGCGTCGAATGGGATCGGCTGTCCGTTGTAGCGCCAAGGCGGCGTCTCGCCCGGCGCCGGCACAAGTTGAGCGCCCTCCTTGATCTCGGCGAATCGGTAGTAGTGCGCCAGCTCGTCACCCGGCGCGTCGCCTTCCGGTGAGGTGCTAGTTCCCTCCCCCTGCTCGATGATCGTTTCGATGGCGGAGACCGCGCTGGTGACGTCGGTAACCGCTTTCACTTCGGGCAGGGCGATGCCGCCGTAGACCTGGCGCGAGTGGTCCGGTATGAAGATCCCCTCGCCGGCGGCCACCACCTGCTCTCTGATTGCGTTGTAGAGCTCGCCGATCGTGATCGGCGGGTTGGGGACGGCGGCATCCGGGATATCCAGCGGATCCGCTGGCTGCTCGATGATCATGAACACGTTCTCGACTTGCTTGATCGAAAACGGGGCCAGGTGGACGGTTAGCTGGTCTTCGACCGCGCCCGGCAGCGGTCCCGGGTAGGTGGGTATGAACCTCGGTTCGTCGATCACCGGCGACCCGCCGATGGCGTTGAGCACGTTGCAGGCGAGCGCCATGTGGGCCATCTCCTCGGCGACGACGCTGGAGATGATCGTCGCGATCTCCGTGTTCTCGCCGGGCATGATCGAATACAGGGAGTACAGATAGGGCGGGATCGTGGAATGCTCGAGCTTGATCGCTTGCTGGAGCGCGCACCGTAGTCCCTCGGGCGTCTCGATCCCGCTCAGCAGCTCAGGCTTCATCCGAAGCATCATCCGGCTCGCTCGCTCATGATCAGCCGTCGGGCCGCCGCGGCGGACTTGCCGCCCCGGGCGATCGCCGCGAAGTCGGTGTTGGTCGTCGGCGCCGGCGCCGCCTCTCGCGGCGCGGGTGGAGCCGTCCCCATCAGCGGCTTGCCGTCCGGACCCGGGTTCTGCAGCCACTCGAGGATCGCCAAGCGCTTGGCGGACGAAAGGTCACGGGTCACCGGCATCGAGTTCGGGTTCCCCGGGTCGAGACCGAACGCGAGCAGCAGTAGGTTCCGGTTCTGGCAGACGTCCGCGTAGCTCGACAGATCGAGGAATGCCTGCATGACCGGATAGAGGTTCGCGTACTGCTGGAAGATCGGCTGAAGACTGCCCAGCCAGGTCGGTGGCTTATCCGCTTGGAAGCCGCTCCACACAAGCAGGCTGACGAAGTTCCATGGGTCGATCGCTTCGCCGGGATCGTCGGCGAGCTTGGCGCGAACGCCGTACACCTGACCGTCGAGATACTGGCGCACGTTCCCAGGGTCGCGAGTTTTGATCGTTGCGACGGCTACGCCGTCGGCGCCGGTGGTCACGCTCGGCGGGAACTCGATCGCGTCCGCCGGAACCCCCGGTGCCGGCGGCCCCTGCAGCTGCGAGGGATCGGCGGACAGGTCGACGGTGGCGTTCTCATGCGGCTTGCCCAGGTGCGTCGCGTAGAAGCGAACCGTCGCGGTGTCGTCATGATCGCAGCGGAACACGAACGCGTCGGGGCGCACGTACAGCGGCGCCTCCGAGATCGCCGCCTGCGCACTGCCGTCGAACCGCAGCGACAGCGGAGATGCGGCGACCCTTGCCAGCTCGTCCGCGGTCAGCCGCCGGTCCGCCGGTAGCGCGACGACGCCGGCCGTCTGCGCGTACCAGTGGCCGGAGGAGTAGGAGACCGGGCAGAGCGCGTCGGACCCGACGTCGAGCACGAGCGCGCCGATCCCTGCGATGTCACCGCTCCCCGTCGTCGGCAGCGCATTCCCGAGGTCGAGGTAGATCTTCGCGGTAGCCTCGTCGACCACGGCCGTGCAGGTGTTGATCTTTCCGGCCGGCGTGAAGAAGTTCCCCGGCTCAGGGTTGGCTTCGACCGCGATGAACTGGCGTCCCACGACCATGTGCTCGGGCTCGGCAGCGCTGCCGGGTCCGATCGTCCCCACGATCCGCCCGCGCGTGAACTCCGGGGCGCCGAAGGTCATGTTGTAGCCGTCGACCATGAACTTCACCGACAGAACCCCGTCCGGGGAGGCTTCGCGCAGCGCCGATAGGAACGGCGAGCGGTTGACATCGCCCCACTCGACCTCCTTGAGCACGGACTGATACATCGCGCCGGCATCGACGTCGCCGCCCCCCCGCGCGGAGCGATCCCAGATGTCGAAGAAGCCCGCCGGTTCGTATCTGCCTCGGACCAGCGTGTTTCCGTCCTCGCCAGCGATCCGCATCTCGAGCCCCCAGATCGTCGAGACCATCTGCTGGCAGGGATCTAGGTCGACCAACTTGGCCGGAGCCGCTCGGTCCGAGTCGGCAACCACCGCGCTCAGCACGGGATCGCCGGCCGCGGCCGCTGAGCCGTCCCCGACCCAGGCGGAGGTGACCCGGCAGCCGATCAGGCGCCAGTCCGCATCGCCGCGCGGGTTCCACCAGCCGTTCGGAGGATCGAAGTTCGGACCATTGAGCTGCTGATCGGCAGGCACGAAGGTCGCGTTGTCAAAGTGAGCGGGATCGTTGTTGACCGTCGACACCGCGGCCTGGAAGCGACCGGCGAAGTGAAGGCGCAAAGGGCCGAGGTAGCTCATTGCGGCGTCGCGGTCGCGTCGGCCAGGCGGATCACGCCCACATCAGTATCGATCAACTCCTCCGTGTCCAGGTTGACGAGGAAGTTCGAGCTGATCGCTCCGCTCGCGCCCGCGAACGCACCGGTACCGGACTCGATCGCCCACGCGACCACGCCGTGGCTGAACCCGTCGCTGTCCGGGGCACCCAGCAGGCTCCCGGCGCCGATGCTGCTGAAGCTCAGCGAGCTCGAGCCAGGGCCGCCGAAAGTGACGCTGCGGGACTCGAAGAACAACTTCCCGTCGTGATTGAGCGTGTACGACAGGGCCAACACCGCCGCGTCACCTGGCACCGGCTCGAGCGTCGCGTCGATCGACCCGCCCTCGATCCGCGTCGTCAGCCGGTGGAACTGCAGGACGTAGGTCAGGCGCCGCATTACCTCGTGCTCCCCTCGCACATCGACCCTCGGACGCAAGCGATCATATAGGTTGCTCACGGTGCGGGTTCAGAGCAGCGTCAGCAGGCTGAGGAACTCGCTGGAGTTGTGTCGCAAACCAACATCTGCCGCTCCCTTCCAGTTCCGGGCGCGACGCAACCAGACTCGACGCGACCCGGGATATTCCAGCATCCGCAAGTCACCTTATTCACGAATCGAGTGCGTCGTCTCAGGCTTGAGCGGCAACGCGGGCTGAGCGGTGAGCCACCGCAGCTCGTCCATCCCCTCGCGGACATGGGCCTCCCACGGCCGCTCGGCGGGATCCTCGATCCAGCGTGTAAAGGCGATCCGCAGGACGGTGACGCCGGTCTCGGCGGCGAGCTCGGCGGCTGTGTCGGGCACCCCGCGTCGACGCAGCGCCTCGCCAAGCGACGCGGCGAGTGAGGCGAGCTTGATCAGCTCGCGTTCCCGCAGCTCCGGGTTGGCAAGAATCAACGCTTGGCGGAGGCGGACGAGCTCCAGCGCCGGGAACACGGAACCGACCGCCTCGATGCCCGCGGTCACCGCCTCCAGCGTGGTCGCTGACGGCGGGGCGGCCTCGACCGCGTCGACGAGCGTGGCGCGGAAGCGATCGCCGCCATCGAACAAGACTTCGCGCTTGTCGGCGAAGTGGCGAAAGAACGTGCGCTCGGTGAGTCCGGCGCGCATCGCGATCTCGGCCACAGTGGTCTGGTCGTAGCCCCGCTCGGCGTAGAGCTCGAACGCCGCTTGTTGCAGGCGTCCGGGGGCATTGGGCTCCCAGCGACTCACGCATCGCATGCTACAGCTATGACAGCGGCTGTCATCGCGTGCTAGGCTGATGACAGCAACTGGCATCACAGCGACTGGAGGCATCCCATGCGTATATTCGTCACCGGCGCGTCCGGCTGGATTGGTTCCGCCGTCGTGGCCGACCTGCTCGCGGCCGATCACGAGGTTCTCGGTCTCGCCCGCTCCGACGCGTCCGCCGAGACCGTCGCCGCCGCCGGTGCCGAGGTTCGCCGCGGCGATATCGGCGATCTTGACGTGCTGCGCGCCGCGGCGACCGAAAGCGACGGCGTCGTGCATCTCGCGTTCCGGCACGATGTCGCGTTCGCCGGCGACTTTGACACCGCCGTCGGCTCAGACCTGGCAGCGATCGAGGCGCTCGGTGAGGCGCTGGCCGGGACCGATCGGCCGCTGGCGATCGCCTCCGGAGTCGCCGGACTGAAGCCGGGCGCGCTCGCCACCGAGCGCGACATGGCGGAGCCGTTCCCCGGGGCGGGTGGCCGGGTCCTCAACGAGCGAGCGGCGCTTGCGCTCGCCGAGCGCGGCGTGCGCTCGATCAGCGTCCGCTTCGCCCCGACCGTCCACGGGGACGGCGACAACGGCTTCATCGCGATGATCGTCGCGGCCGACCGCGGGGCTGGCTCGGCCGCCTACATCGGCGAGGGCATCAACCGCTGGCCCGCGGTCCATCGCTCCGACGCCGCCCGTCTCGTCCGCCTCGGGATCGAGGGCGCACCGGCCGGGTCTGTGCTGCACGCGGTCGGCGAGGAGGGTGTCGCGATCCGCGATGTCGCCCAGGCGATCGGGCGGAGGCTCGACCTGCAGGTCACGTCGATCACGGCCGAGCAGGCCGAGGCCCAGTTCGGGTTCCTCGCCGGCTTCCTCGCGCTCGACATGCCGGTCTCCAGCGCGCTCACCCGCGAGCTGCTCTCCTGGGAGCCGTCGGGGCCGGGGCTGGTCGCCGATCTCGATCAGGGCCACTACTTCGCCGCCGCGGCGGCCCGAGCACGCCGCCGAGCACCGCCGCGGCCGCTCTCCCGGCCGCAGATCGCGTCCGCTTGACGGCGTTGGCGAAGCGGACGACGCGTGATTGCAAGCTAAGGAGCCTCAGGCACCGCCAGATGCTGGGACTCGCGCTCAGCTCCCGTCGATCGAGCGTGTGTGCCCCCCTCGATCACATGCTGGGCGGCCTGGGCCACTCGCGTGGCCCCATCTGTCCGACACCGGCAGCAGAGCCCGGGTTTCCGACGTCGGAACGGTGCCCGCTTCGTGCTGCGGGGAGTGGCACGCTTCCGGCTCATCTATGCGGCTGCGATGCTTGCAGCTGCCGCCACCACCGGCTAGCGCTGGCCACGCTCGTGCCGGACCACCTCATGGCGAGTGGTCGCGTGACGGAGCAGAAAGCGTGCGCGCTATCCGCGCGAAGGAGGTCTTTTGTCGCCGAGCTCGAAATGCGCGTGGCGAGATAAGAGCGGGGCTCGTAC
>JALYZL010000618.1 GCA_030948875.1 Actinomycetota bacterium | reverse complement strand
GCGATCGAGACGGAGAATCAGGGACGGCTCCGCCTGGCACGCCGCCAGATTGAGATGGCCCAGGTGGACTGGGTGGCGGCGGTGAGCAAAGCGGACGCGCTGCTGCGCGAGCTGCTGCGTGACAGGGAGTCAGGGCGCAAGGCCGAGTCGAAGAGGGACAACGAAAAGATGCGGGAGGCGCACGCGGCTTGGGCGATCCCGCCCGCGCGTCGGGAGGGCCTCCTTCTCCAGGTGCTGGGCGACGAGCGGCTGGTAATCCGAGAGCTGACGGATCGGCTGAACGCTGAGCTGCGTTTCCCGTCATCGGAGAACCGCTGGTATGCGGTCTACCAGAGCCATGTCCGCTCGCTCCTCATGCGGATGGTCCGCGAGGGCCAGCTCGAGCGGACCCCGGAGATGTTCAAGAACAAGGTCCGCTATCGCTACTCCCGCAAGCTCCCGCTCGAGGGCCCGATCGTCGGGCTCGAGCGCACGTACCAGGACGACCAGGACGACCAGGAAGGGGGCGAGTGATGGCGACGACGGTCGTGCTTCACGACGAGGGAACCCGCCGCGTCATCGAGGCCGTGCTGTGGGACTACGCATGTTCCGCAGTGACCCACGGAGAGACGCTGGACAACGATCTCTCGTCCCTTGGGGTTGCCGTTCTCGGCCGCTACGACTTCGGCACGCGGGAGGAGCTGCTCCCGACGGTCGATCTGCGGATCGAGCAGCTGTCAGTCCTCCGCCGGGAGATCGACCGGCTCCGTAGCGCGGAGATCGGCGAGTCGTTCGTCGTGCCCATGTCCGCGGAGGAGCTCGACAGCGAACTCCGCGATCACCTCATACCAACGATTGAGGAGTTCGAGGGGTTTTGGGGACAGCCCGCCGGTGACCGCGATCGGATGCTTGCTTCGCGGGATGCCGCAGCCCGGCTCCGTGCAGAGCTAGCCGTCGGTGAGGCGCTGCTACAGCGCCAGGAAGGCGGCGAGTGATGGCGCGCCAGCCAACCGGTCAGGTCATCGAGGACCCGCGCCGCCCGGGCGTGTACGGGCTGCGCTTCCGCGCCTACGGCAAGCGCCACTATCAGGGCCTCGGGAAGATCAGCGTCGGCGAGGCGGAGGCGAAGCTCCGCTACCTGCTCGTCGACATCGAGCGCGGCGTCTGGCAGGCGCCAGCCGCCGCGCTCGAGGCACCGGCGCCGGCTGAGGTCCCTACGTTCCACGCGTTCGCCTCCGAGTGGTTCGAGGCGCACAAGGGCGAGTGGCGGCCGAAGACGCGCGCCGACTACGCGTGGCAGCTCTCGAGTCACCTGCTGCCGTACTTCGCCGGGCACCGCCTGACGGAGATCTCGATCGAGGAGGTGGACCGCTACCGCGGGTTCAAGGTGGGCGAGGGAGTGCTGTCGCCGGCGTCGATCAACAAGACGATCACCCGGCTCGGGCAGATCCTCGAGCTGGCGAGGGAGTACAAGAAGATCCCCGACAACCCGGCGCGCGGGAAGAACCGGCGGCTGAAGGTGAGCAAGCCGCCGCCGGTGTGGATCGATCGGCCCGAGCATGCGGCGGCGCTGCTGGACGCGGCGGGCGAGCTCGACCGCGAAGCGCCGTACGGCCGCCGGCACGTTCAGCGCCGGCTCATGCTCGCCACGCTGCTGTTCGCGGGGCTGCGGCTCGGCGAGCTGACCGCGCTGCGCTGGCGAGACGTCGACCTGGCCGCGAACCGGATCACGGTGGTCGAGTCAAAGACGGACGCCGGCGCGATGCGCACGGTCGACCTGCTGCCCGCGCTCCGCGACGGGCTCACCGAGTACAAGGCGAGCCAGCTGAGCAAGCGCTCCGAAGCGGGGCGCAGGGCGCTCGCGAACGAGCTCGTGTTCCCGACGTCGAAGGATCAACGGTTCGGGGCGAGCAACGTCCGCCGCCGGGTGCTCGACAAGGCCGTCGAGCGGGCGAACGAGCGGCTCGCCGAGATCGACGAGGTCCCGCTGCCGGACGGGCTGACGCCGCACAAGTTGCGCCACTCGTTCGCCTCGCTGCTGGTCGCACTCGGCGAGGACCCGGGATCGGTCATGGATCAGATGGGGCACACCGACGCGGCGTTCACGTTGCGCGTCTACCGGCACGGAATGCGTCGCGACAAGGCGTCGCGGCGGGCCTGGAGGAAGCTCGTCGGGCTGGCCGATCGGGCAGCCCTGGATACGGAGGCAATCGGCGCGATCCGGGGCGATTCCGGGCAGCCGATGGGCAGCGAGAGCGAGTTCGAGGGCCTGCTGGCGGGCGGCGGCGGAGGCCACGGGAGCCGAGAAACCAGCAGTTAGCAGGACATTGAGTAGCGCGCCCGGCAGGATTTGAACCTGCGACCTTCCGCTCCGGAGGCGGACGCTCTATCCCCTGAGCTACGGGCGCGGGGCCTCGGGAGCTTACCGGGCGGTGGACGCACACCCCGGACCGGCCGAGCCGTAGCGCCGCCCGCGAGCCTCGCACACAGATACCGACGGTGTTAGCGTCCCGACGGGATGCAATTGGGTGCCGGCCAAGAGCAGTGATGGCGCGGACGCGGCTGTCGCGCTCCGAGCGCAGCGCGCTGACGCGAAGCGAGCTGCTCGACGTGGCCGAGCGACGGTTTTATCGCGACGGCTATCACGGCACCACGCTCGAGGCCATCGCCGCGGAGGCGGGCTACACCAAGGGCGCCGTGTACTCGACGTTCGAGAGCAAGGCCGGGCTCTTTCTCACGCTCATCGACGCAATGATCGACGAGCGGCTGGACGAGATCGCGGCCCTGTTCGCCGAGCATCCCATCGGCCCCGCGCGGGTGAGGAAGCTCGCGGAGAAACCGGTCGAGGACCGCGCTCAGCGATGGGCGCTACTCGCGATCGAGTTCTGGATTCATGCGGCGCGCGAGCCCGAGCTGCTCGAACGGTTCGCGGCGCGCTACCGCCGCATGCGCGACGGCCTCGCCGCACTGGCTTCCGAGACGTCGACTCCGCTTGGCGCCGAGTCGTGGGCGATCGTCACGCTCGCGCTCGTCAACGGCCTCGCGCTCGAGCGCTTGATCGATCCCGCCGGCGTGCCCGACGACCTGCTGGCGAGAACGCAACGCCTGCTGTACCCGCCCCGCTCGACCTGAGTGACCCCAAGCAGGCGTGCTGGCACACTGGCCGCCCATGGACCTCTCGATCCTCTTCGCGGGCACGGCCGCCTCGGTTCCCACCGTGCGCCGCGGTCTGCCGGCGCTGCTGGTGCGGCGTGGGGGGGACAGGATCCTCTTCGATTGCGGCGAAGGGACCCAGCGCCAGCTCATGCAGTCCGTCGGCCTCACCGAGCTGACCGAGGTCTTCATCACGCACTTTCACGCCGATCACTGGCTCGGGCTCCCCGGACTGCTGAAGACCTACGATCTCCGAGGGCGCGACCGGGGGCTGCAGATCCACGGCCCGCGCGGGCTGCGGGAACTGCTCGTGCTGGCGCTCCGAGCGGCGGGGCGGGTCAGCTTCGAGCTCGACCTGATCGAGCTCGAGCCCGGCGAAGTGCTGGAGCGCGACGGCTACCGGATCGCGCCCTTCCCGGTGCGCCACCGCGGGGCCTCGTTCGGCTACGCCGTGTTCGAGGACGAGCGACCCGGTGCCTTCGACCCGGCGGCAGCTGAGCGTCTCGGGCTCGCTCCGGGGCCCGAATTCGGGCGCCTGCAGCGGGGAGAGACGGTCAACGGCGTCACGCCCGATCAGGTGCTCGGGCCGCCGCGTGCCGGCCGCAAGGTGGTCATCTCCGGCGACACCATTCCCTGTGAGGCGCTCAAGGTCGCCGCGCACCGGGCCGACCTCCTGATCCACGAAGCCACCTTCGCCGAGGAGGATCGCGACCGGGCCGCCGAGACGGGGCACTCGACCGCTGGACAGGCGGCGGCGATCGCGCTCGAGGCCGAGGTCGGAGTGCTCGCACTCACCCACCTCTCAGCTCGCCATCCCGCGGCGGTGCTCCGCGACGAGGCGCGCGCGATCTTCCCCGATACCGTGCTGCCGCGCGACTTCGACTCGATCGAGATCCCCTTCGCCGAGCGCGGACGCCCCGAGCTCGTACGCATGGACGGGGCGGCGACCACTGCGTGAACGAAGTCGACACCGTAGAGACGGAGCGCATGGTGGCCGAGCGTCTGCGGCCCGGCCACCAAGACGAGCTCGTTCGCCTGCTGGGTGACCCTCGCGTCGCGCGGACGCTGTGGCCGGGCGAGCCGGCGCCCAGCGAGGCGCAGCTGCACAACATCCTCTCCGACAAGCTCGATCACTGGGACCGCTACGGGTTCGGCCTGTGGCTGCTGCGCGATCGCGCCACGGGCGTCATGGTCGGCCGCGGCGGACTGCAGCACACCGTCGTCGGCCGCGACGGGGAGGTTGAGGCCGGGTGGGCGATCACGCCTGAGCGGTGGGGCGAGGGCCTCGCCACCGAGCTGGCCCACGCCTGCACGTCGGTGGCCTTTGGCAAGCTCGAACTCGGGGAGATCATCGCTATGGCGCTGCCCACGAATCTGGGCTCGCGCCGGGTGATGGAGAAGTCGGGTTTCGCGTACGAGCGCGACGTCGTGTACCGGGGCATCGCCCACGTCCTCTATCGAGCTGCGCCCCCCGACGGCTCCGGCTCTTGAGAGCGTCCCGCGACCGCCCACTGGTGCACGGTGGTATTCTTTCGGTATGACCACGCGGAAGTTCGCGATTTCCTTCCCTGCCGAGTTGCATGCCCGAGCTCAGGAGGCAGCCAAGGCGAGCGGCCATTCCTTGTCGGCATGGCTGGCGCAAGCGGCCGAGCAAGAGCTGGTGTCGACCGCTCGTGTCGCGGAAGGCTTGGCGGCCATCGCCGATTTCGAGGCAGAGAACGGCGCCATCACCACGAGCGCTGAGGACCGATCGTGGGTCGCTGAGGTGCTTGCCAGCATCTCAGCTGATGACCGTCGGCTCGCCAGCTGACAGCGTCGATGCCGCTGCTCTACGACGCTGGCGCGCTGCTGGCGGCCGAACGCGGGTCAGCGCGAGCGTGGGCCCTGCACCGGGAAGCGCTCCTATCCCGGATCACCCCCACGTTGCCAGCGGCCGTTCTGGCGCAAGTCTGGCGTGGCGGCGCCGGACAAGCCAACCTTGCCCGGTTCCTTCGCGGGTGCTTCGTGAGCCCTGATACCGAAGCGCTGGCCCGCGCTGCAGGGGTGGTGTGCGCGGTCGCGGGCACGGCGGATGTGGTCGACGCCTTCGTCGTGGTCCTCGCGCGACAGCTCGTCGCGCCTGTCGTCACCTCCGATCCCAGTGACCTGCGTCGCCTCGCCCAAGCCGTCGGGTTCGGCCTCACGGTGCACCAGGTCTGAGGCCTTCAGAGGACGTTCGGCTACTGGACAGGGGTTCCGGTCGTCATTGTTGAGCCGGACGAGTCAGCGGACGGCGTCCGCTCGATGGGCTCGTGGGCGGTGCTGGCGCCCCGACGCTCGCTCAGCAGTCAAACACTGACCAGCAGACGTCGTTGCGCAACCGCTGGTCGTCAAGTACGAGCTCGCGAATCGCCTCTGGGAGCTGGTCACGCTGCCACCGGCACTCAAGTCGCCCTGCGGCCGCCCGCCGCGCGAGCCTGCATCATCTTGACCTCGCCACGCACCCAGGCGCGGGCATGCTCGATCGCCTGACGCGGTCGTGGGTCCTCAGGCTGAGCCGACTCGACCAGGTCAAGGACGTGCTCCGCGTACAACGCTGCCCACAGAGCAAGGAGATAGTGATCCGGATCGGTGAGGGTTCCACCGCGGCGGATTGTCACGAAGCGACAGTCTCGGACCTTCGGGAGAACCATGGTTGGAGCTTCTATCACTTGCATCCGCCAACACCCTAGGGCGGCGCGTGCGACAGGCACGCCCCGCAAGCGAAGCCTGCGAACCCGGTGGTCGATCGGCTACCGGCGCGCCACGACTTCGTCCCCGGTGACCAGGCCCACCGCATCGAGAGCGGCGAGTAAGTCGTGGTGACGACTAACGCGCGTCACGAGCCCGCCGTCGACGCGGAAGTCCCAGGCGACGACGGCCGTGCTCTGCTCCGCGCCCGTCATGCTGTCTGGCCAGCGCGCCGCCTGCTCAACGACGACGGTGCCGTCCCCGCCGCAATACCAGCGAAGAGGCGTAGCCGAGAATCCGGAGCGCGTCATCCAGGCCGCGAGATCGTCGCTCGGCATGGGGCCAGCGCCACGAGGTCCGAGCACCTCGATCTGATCGGCGGAAAGCTCGCGGACCGGGCCGCGTCCCGCGCGTTGACGGTCTCCGTCCACGCTTCGACGAGCCCCCGAAGTGTTGGCAGTCGTGTTGAGATCCTGGAGTAGCCCGCGGACTACGGCGATGGTAGCGGTGGCAAGGGGCGGCGGCGTCGGGGTGTCCGTCGGCACGTAGCCCGGCCTCGATTGTGGGTAGCCAGTCGGTGATTGACCGGACCCGGAACTCCGTCTACGGAGTTTGGTCTGGCGGGAGGTCGTGGAGCTCGGCGAACAGCCGGAGATACGCCCGGAGTCTCGGGCGCTGTGATCCGGTCCCATGCGTCGGCCAGGACGATGCCGTAGGGAACGCCGGTAGGTCAATGGACACAAGCTACAAGTTCAAGGCAACTTGAAGTCAAGGCTGATGTCCGAGCTGCTTTCGATCAGCGAGGTTGCCCGCCGCAGCGGGGTGGCCGCCTCTGCGCTCCGCTTCTGCGAAGACCGCGGGCTGATCACCTCCGAGCGCGCGGGCTCCGGACACCGCCGCTATCCCAGGCCCATCCTGCGACGCATCGCCTTCATCGTCTACGCCCAGCGGATCGGGCTCACGCTCCAGGAGATCGGCCTCGAGCTGGCCGAGCCGCCCGCCAACCACGCGCCCACCCGCCGCGACTGGTCGCGGCTCTCGACCCAGTGGTCGAGCCGGATCGACGCCTGCATCGCCGAGCTCCAGCGCCTGAAGATGGGCCTCACCGAATGCATCGGGTGCGGCTGCCTGTCTCTCGACCGCTGCCGGCTCGCCAACCCCGGCGACCGTGTCGCCGCCCACGGCCCGGGGCCGCGCTACCGGATCGGCGATCGACCGCTCAGCCGCGAGCGCCAGCGGAAACCGTAGGACAAGCTGGTGCTGCCTGGGCGGCGCCTCTGCGAGGCTGTCCTGCCCGTAAGCCGATCCGCTTACGGGACGGCGCGCCGAGTGCTGCGCTTGGCGTACGCTCCTGCTCCGTTACTACCGGGGAGGCATCCTCGGCCCGGGGTCGCCCGGGTCGGTTCCTCTGGCAGACGCCAGCGGCTCATGACTGGCACCCGCCGGGGCCGCTGCTAGGCTGACCCACGTCGGTTCCTTTAACCCGGTCCTGCGAGACCAGGAAGGATCACGTTGGCAGAGCCCACGGTCGTCCTCGACCACGATGACATGCGCCGCACGCTGATGCGGATCGCCCATGAGATCGTCGAGAAGAACCCCGCCGGAGCGGTGGCGGTGGTCGGGATCCACCGTCGCGGGGCGGTGCTGGCGACCCGCCTGCACGCGCTCGTCGGCGAGCTGCTGGACGCCTCGGTACCGCTTGGCGACGTCGACATCTCCTTCTACCGCGACGACCTCTCGATCCGGCCGAGCGCACCGGTCGTGCACTCGACCCACCTCGACTTCCCGATCGACGGGCGCACGATTGTCATCGTCGACGACGTGCTCTACACGGGCCGGACGGTACGGGCGGCCGTCGAGCAGATCTTCGACTACGGGCGACCGGCCCGAATCCAGCTCGCGGTGCTCGTCGACCGCGGCCACCGGGAGCTGCCGATCCGTCCCGACTACGTAGGCAAGAACCTGCCCACCTCGCGCAACCAGCGGGTGAACGTGAGGGTTCGGGAGGTGGACGGTCGCGATGAGGTGACGATGGCGAGGACTTCGTCCTCGCTTGCGAGTCGGGCGACCGCTTCGCGGTCACTTGGCGGCGAACTCGCGGGGTGACTGAGCTATGAGTGCCAAGCATCTGATCTCGATCGAAGACCTCGACCGGGCGGGGATCGAGCGGATCCTCGACCGCGCCCAGTCCTTCGCGGAGGTGTCGGGGCGGGAGATCAAGAAGGTGCCCGCGCTCAGGGGACGCACCGTCGTCAACCTCTTCTACGAGGCGTCGACGCGGACGAGCTCGTCCTTCGAGCTCGCGGCCAAGCGCCTGTCGGCCGACGTGGTCAGCGTCCGCTCGACGGGATCGAGCGTCGACAAGGGTGAGTCGCTCAAGGACACGATCCAGACTCTGTCGGCCTACGACCCGGCCGCCATCGTCATCCGTTCGCCTCACGTCGGGGCCGCTCGCCTCGTCGCCGGCTGGTGCGACGCTTCGGTGATCAACGCGGGTGACGGCAAGCACGAGCACCCGACCCAGGCGCTGCTCGACGTCTACACGCTGCAGCGCGCCCTCGGGAGCCTCGACGGCACGAACATCTGGATCGTCGGCGATGTCCTGCACTCGCGCGTCGCGCGCTCGAACATCCTCGCCTTCAAGCGGATGGGCGCCGCGGTCACCGTCACCGGCCCACCCACGCTCATTCCCCGCGGGATCGAGGCGCTCGGATGCGCGGTCCAGCCGACGATCGAGCGCCTGGGCGAGGCCGACGTGGTGTACGTGCTGCGCATGCAGCACGAGCGCATGCACGAGTCCTTCATCCCGTCGCTGCGCGAGTACGCCGCGCGCTACCAGATCTCGCGAGCGCGCCTCTCGCCCCGCCAGCTACTCATGCACCCAGGCCCGGTCAATCGCGGCGTCGAGCTCTCCGCCGACGCGATCGACTCGCCCCAGGCCCTAATCGGCGAGCAGGTCAAGGCGGGCGTCGCCGTTCGGATGGCGGTGCTCTACGAACTGCTGGTGGGCACCCCGGCACTGGCGGCGGTGGCGTGAGCGGCGGCGACTTCGTCGTCGCTTGCGAGTCGGGCGACGGCTTCGCGGTCACTTGGCGGCGAACTCGGGGGGTCGACCTATGAGCGCCGGTCTATATCGCCGCCCGCTCGAGCCCGCGGAGCTCCTCATCCGTGGCGTTCACGTGCTCGACCCCCGCGCCAGGCTCGACGAGGAGCGGGACGTGCTCATCCGCGGCGGCGTCGTCGCGGAGCTCGGGCCGCCCGAGTCGCTGCCGGCGCCGGCCGACGGCGACGTGATCGATGGCTCGGGCAAGCACGCCTTCCCCGGTCTCGTCGACCCCCACGTGCACCTGCGGACCCCCGGGCAGGGCTACAAGGAGAATCTCGAGACGGGCACCGCGGCGGCTGCGGCCGGAGGGTTCTGCGCCCTCATCGCCATGCCCAACACCTCGCCGGTCGTCGACGAGGCGGCGGTCCTCACCTCGCTGTGCGACTCGGCGATGCGCGATGCGCAGGTGCCGGTCGGCTTCCTCGCCGCGATCACGCGTGGGCTCGGCGGGTCCGAGCTGACCGAGATGGCCGAGCTCCGCGACGCCGGCGCCCTCGGGTTCACCGACGACGGGCGGCCCGTCGCGTCGGCGGGGATGCTGCGCAAGGCGCTCCAGTACCAGCGGCTGTGCGGCGGCGTGATCGCCCTGCACGAGGAGGACCCGGCTCTCTCGGCCAACGGCGTGATGCACGAGGGCATGGTGTCGGCGAGGCTCGGACTGGCGGGGATCCCCTCGATCTCCGAGTCGACGATGGTGGCTCGCGACTCGGCGATCGCCCACTACGAGGACGCGCGCCTACATTTCCAGCACCTGAGCTGCCTGGAGTCGGTCGCCGCCCTGGCCGCGGCCAAGGAGCTCGGTGCGCGTGTGAGCGGGGAGGCCTGCCCGCACCACCTGACGCTCACCGACGAGGCGGTGCGGACCCTGGACAGCCGCTTCAAGATGAATCCCCCGCTGCGTAGCGAGGAGGATCGACGCGCTCTCGTCGAGGCTCTCCGCAGCGGCGTGATCGAGTGCGTGGCGACCGACCACGCCCCCCATGCGCGGCACGAGAAGGAGGTGCCCTTCGAGCAGGCGCTGATGGGAACGACGGGCCTGGAGACGGCGTTCGCCGCGCTGTACACCGAGCTTGTGCTTGGAGGCGAGCTCGGCCTCGGGGTCCTGATCGAGCGAATGACGGCGGGCATGGCCCTCTACGACCTGCCCACCCCGAGGATCGCTCTCGGCGAGCAGGCCAACATCTGCATGGTCGACCTCGACGCCCGCTGGGAGGTCGGCGCGGGCGGGTACGCGAGTCGCTCCGAGAACTGCTGCTTCCACGGTCGTACGCTGCAGGGTCGCGTGGTCCTGACCCTCGCTGACGGTGGAGTCGCCTTCCGCGCGCGGATGCTCGCGGAGGCGGGGGCGATCGCTTAGTGGCCGGCGCCCACGCGCACCCCGACGCCACGGCCTACGTCCTGTTGGAAGACGGGACGCGTCTGGACGGGCTTGCCTGCGGAGCCGACGGCCACGCAGTCGGAGAGGTCGTGTTCACGACCTCGATGTCGGGCTACCAGGAGGCGCTCACCGATCCGAGCTATGCCGGCCAGGTCCTCACCTTCACCTATCCCCACATCGGCAATTACGGCGTCTCGAGCGAGGCGATGGAGTCAGACCGCATCCACGCCCGCGCCGCGATCGTGCGCGAAGCGGTCAACCGCGAGGACGCGCCCGGCGCCGAAGGCGGATTCCTCGACTGGCTCACCGACTGCGGGATCCCGGCGATCACCGACCTCGACACCCGGGCCCTCGTGCGCCACCTTCGCGATGCGGGGGCGATGCGCGGAGGGGTCTTCCCGGCCGCCGTGTCGGAGGCGGAGGCACGCGCGCTCATCCATGCCCATCCCCCGATGCTCGGGTGCGACCTCGCCCGGCATGTCACGCCCGACGGCATATCGGTCCTGCCACCCACCGGAGGTTGGCCGCCAGGCCAACCTTCAAGCCACCGCGTAGCGGTGGCCATGATCGACACCGGGGTGAAGCTCTCGATCCTCCGCAACCTCCGCGCTCGGGGCGCTAGCGTCGAGCTGCACCCGTGCACGAGCGGCGCGGAGGAGATCCTCGCCGGCGATCCCGACGCCGTCTTTCTCGCCAACGGCCCCGGGGATCCCGGCGCCCTCGACTACGTGGTCCGCACGGTGCGCGAGCTCGTCGGCAAGGTCCCCGTGTACGGGATCTGCCTCGGGCATCAGCTCCTCTGCCAAGCGGTCGGCCTTGAGACCTACAAGCTCCGGTTCGGCCACCACGGCGCCAACCATCCGGTCAAGGACCTGACCACCGGCCGGGTCGAGATCACCAGCCAGAACCACGGCTTCGCGGTCCTCGGCCCGAACGGCGAGCGCACCATCGCATGCGACGAGCCCGTGCGCTGGGAGACCGACTTCGGCGCCGCGGAGCTCACCCACATCAATCTCTATGACCGGACCGTCGAGGGGCTCGCGCTGCGCGACGTCGCCGGCGCGACGGTCCAGTACCACCCCGAGGCGGGTCCCGGTCCGCATGACGCGCTGCACCTGTTCGACCGCTTCGTGGGGGAGATCGCGCGATCGGCTGGCGCCCGCGCGACGACGGGTCATCGCGCCGTCGTTCCCGAGGAAAGCTCCTGACCCATGCCGAGGCGCGATGACCTTAACAAGATCCTCCTGA
>JALYZL010000591.1 GCA_030948875.1 Actinomycetota bacterium | reverse complement strand
TCCTGCTCGTGCTTGGCGGGCTGCTCGGTGCGGCCGGAGCGGGGCTGGCAGCCGCCCGCGTCCGGGGGTGGGACCAGGCCTGGGCAGCCGGCGTCCGTCACTCGTGGGCCGAGGCGGGATACCGCGTCGCGGGCATCTCGTCAGAGCTCGCAGACTGGCTTCGCCGCGGACGCTAGTCCCGGCGTTGCTACACCAGGACCCCGCGCCCCGAGAGCTCGACGAGCCGACCGAGGATGTCACCGTAGGCGTTGGCGAGGGCCGGGTTGTCTCGCATGTCCCACAGCAGCTTCGCGTGGTCCCAGGCGAGGTCGCGAGCGTCGGAGATCGACCACATGGCAATGGCCTTGTCGACGTCCTTGGGGGTGACATCGACGATGTCGGCGATCACGCCCGTCTCGAACCACCCGGCGACCTGGCCCTCGACCTGGCCGAGGAGGCCATTGATGCGCTCATAGTCGGCGTGCTCCGGGCTGCCGTCCTCGGGCGCGACGCCGAGCTCCTTGCAGGTCTGGACGACCGCGACCGGAAGGTCGTGGTTGATGTGCGCGTTCATTCCCGCGATGGCGAACTGGATCGGCAAGACGTCGGTCGCGCGCTCCTCCATGAGCGGGCGCCAGGCGATGGGGATGGTCGCGCCGGTGCCGAGCGTTGCCTCGGCGGCGAAGTACAGGCCAGCGAAGACGACGTCGAGCCGCTCGGTGAACGCCGGCGCGGCGAAGGTCACGCTGGCCGTCGCTGCCAGCACCGCCTTGGTGACTTGAAGATAGAGGCGGTTGAAGTACGCGACGCCATCCTGGCGCGGGAGCGCGGCGTCGATCTCCTCCATCCTGGCGATGACCTCGGCGATCGTCGAGGGTGCGGAGGGGGCGATCGGAGCCGGATCCTGTGGGGCCGCCACGGAGGCGATGCTAGCCGAGATCTCCCCGCCGCTCGCCGCGATCAGCGGGGCCGATCGACGAGCCGGACGACGAAGCGCAGCCCCGACCAGGTGGCGTCGATGGCGCAGACCTTGTTGTCGACGAGCCCCGTGGCGAGGCCGGCCTCGCGCACCCAGCCCTCGCTCAGGTCGCTCTCCACTCCCGAGCTTCGCTTGGGCCAGGCGATCCACAGCCCGCCCGCGGGATCGAGCGCCGCCCGCCAGGTTCCCAGGCCGCGTTCGAGCTCCGATCGCGAGCGCACGAAGGCGACGATCACGTCGAGCGGTCCCTGGGCGCGGTGGCGGACGGAGACGTCGGGAGGGAGCTCGCCGAGAGTCTCTTCCTCGAACCCATTGGGACCACGCAGGAGCGCGATCCGGTGACCCGTGCGAATGCCGAGCTTCTTGGGCAGCGGCGTCCCCGAGTACCCGGCCGGCGGCACGCTCACGCGATCCCCGCCCGCGCCGCGACGTCGGCGATCACCGCCGAGAGCTGGCTCCCCTGCCATGCAACGGGCGAGCGCCCGGGCTCGTCGGTCACCAGCTTGGCGCCCGGGATGGCGGCGGCATACGCCTCGCCTACCGCCTGAGGGTGCTCGGGATCGGCCTCATCGGCGCTCGCCACGATCGCGGCCGGCACCGCGATCTGTTCGAGCTCGGCGATCGACTCGAACGGGCGCGAGCGCGGGACCGCCGACAAGGCGTCGGCCACCGCCTCCGGATGCTCGTGGAGCGAGAGCCGCTGGCGGATCACGGTGAGCACGGTATCCCGCCAGCCGGCGGGAACCCGCGGCTCTCCGTAGGCGGCCACGAACCCCTCGACGCCGCCCGTTCGCAGACCGTCCGCCAACGCATCCCAACGGACCAGCCGTGCCTCGTCCTCGCTCTCCCCCGGCTCGTACGCCGGCGTTATGACAACCACTGCCCCCACCCGCTCGGGATGCTCGAGGGCGACGCGCAGGAGCGTGTGGGCGCCCATCGACGCTCCGGCGAGGATCGCCCGCGGGACCTCGAGCTCGTCGAGGACGGCGAGCGCGTCGACCGCGAGCTCGTCGTATCCGTACGCCGACGAGTCCCGGGCCGGCGACGAGGCGCCGTGACCGCGCGCGTCGTAGGAGATCACGCGATGCCCGCCACGCTCGAGCCGGGTCGAGCCCATCACCACATAGCGGTGCGTCGCCGTCAGCCCGTGCAGGAGGAGGACGGGGACGCCCTCGCCCGCGTCGCAGACCGCCAGCTCGGCACCGGCGCGGTGAACGGCGTGGGTGGCCACGACGCCTTCCTATCAGGATGGCCGTGCGCTCGGCTTGCGCGCGAGCAGCACCAGGGTGTGGCCGAAGCGCGCCGCTCGCGGCCGCGAGCCGAGGGCGTCGAGCGGCTGCACGACGCGCTGGAGGCGACGCGGAAGCCGCCGCCAGGTGTACGTGAGGGCATGAAGCTCGGGCTCGAGGCCGGCAGCGCGCGATTCCGCGAGCAGCCTCCGGGGCGAGAGAGGGACGTCGTCGGGGGTGCCGTGGAGCGCCGTCGCGACCCCGGCGCGGTTGGCGAGCGCAAGCGCCGCGCCGATCGGATGCCAGAGGCCCGGCTCGATCGCCACGAGCGCACCGCCGGGGCGGAGCAAGCGCGCCGCCTCCGCGAAGCACGGCGCCAGCGGGCCCTGGTAGACGATATGGTGGAGCACCAGCCGGTAGAGGACGACATCGAACGATGCGCCGGGCAACGCCAGGGCGCCAGCCTGACCGACATGCGCCTCGTCGGCACGGCCGGTTTCGATCACGCCCGCCACCTTGGCCGGGTCGGCGTCGACCCCGACGAGCCGGAAGGCTGGGGCGGGAAACAGGTGGCGGCCAGGGTTCCAGCCGCACCCGACGGACACCACGTCGCCGCCCGAGATGCCGAGCCTGCGCTCGACGAGCTCGCGCTCGCGGCCCTCAAGCGCCAGGTAGTGGGCCTCGAGCGTCGCGCGGCGGGTGAGCCGGTCGAGCACGTTGTCGGCGTCGTAGGGCTCGCTCCCGACGGTCATGGCGTCCGCCGAACGCTACCGACGCCCCCGCCGCCGCGCTCGGCGTAGCAAGCAGGACCCACGTTGTACCCTCCAGGTATGGACGTTTCTGAGCAGGATTTCGACACCGCAGTCATCGAGCGCTCGCGGACGGTGCCCGTCCTCGTCGACTTCTGGGCCGACTGGTGTGGCCCGTGCCGCCAGCTCGGGCCCGTGCTCGAGCGCGCCGTCGCCGCCCGGGAGGGCAAGGTCGAGCTGGCCAAGCTCGACGTCGACGCCAACCCGAACCTCACGCGCGCCTACGGTGTGCAGGGCATTCCGGCAGTCAAGGCGTTCAAGGACGGCGCGATCGTCGACGAGTTCGTCGGTGTCATCCCACAGGCGCAGATCGAGCGCTTCCTCGACCAGCTCGCGCCCTTCGAGGGCGACGAGCTCCTGAGCGACGGTGACGAGGAATCGCTTCGTCGCGCCGTCGAGCTCGAGCCGTCACGGGCCGACGCCGTCGTCCCGCTCGCCCGGATCCTTCACGAGCGCGGCGAGGGCGATGCAGCGCTCGAGTTGCTCGAGCACGTGCCGGGAAGCTTCGCCGGGCAGGGCCTGGCCGCACGCATCGGCCTCGAGCGCGCCGGCGAGCCGGACCTGAGCGAAGCCTTCGCGGCTCTCGACGCGGATGACCGTGAGCGCGCCCTCGATCTCCTTATCGACTCGCTACTTACGGCCGACGGTGCGCGCGACGACATCCGCCGGGTTGTGGTCGGAGTGCTGGACGAGCTCGGGGTCGACGATCCGCTGGCGCGAGATATGCGCCGCCGGCTCGCCGCCGCGCTCTACTGACCCGGACTACAGGGGCAGCGCCAGCTGGCTCTCGGCGTGCTCGGGCACCGGCTCGAGGCCGGCGACCCTGACGCCGAGCAGGCGCACGGGGCGCGGCGGCGCGAACCGGCGTAGAAGGTCAAGGGCGACAGGGCCGACGCGGTCCTCGGAGTCGACCGCCTGGGAGAGCGTGCGGCTGCGCGTGTGGGTGGAGAAGTCGTCGAGGCGTACCTTGATCCCGATCGTGCGGCCGCGGCGCCGCTGCGCCTCGAGCCCCCGGCACAACCGCTCGACCAGGTTCTCGAGCGCGGACTCGAGCTCGGCCTGACCCGTGATGTCGAAGTCGAAGGTCACCTCGCGGGACTCCGAGGTGACCTTGCGTTCCTGGGTCACGGGCGAGTCGTCCTCGAACTGGGCCCGGCGCCTCAGCTCGGCCGCGAGTCGCGACCCGAACGGGCCTGAGAGCTTCTCGGCGGGCGCGTCGGCGAGCTTGCCGAGCGTGTCGATGCCCAGCGCCAGGAGCCGTTCGACGGTCTTGGGGCCGATCCCGGGAATCAGCCCGGGCGGCGAGCCGGCGAAGCGAACCCGGGCCTCCTCGCCCGTGAGCACCACGAACCCGCTCGGCTTCTCGGCGTCCGAGGCGACCTTGGCCACGAGCTTGTTCGGTCCCATCCCCACCGAGCACCCGAGTCCGGTGGCGGCGCGAATCTCGGCGGCGACGCGGCGCATCGAGGCGTGGGGCGCCGGCAGCGCCGTCAGCTCGAGGTAGGCCTCGTCGAGCCCGATCACCTCGACGGCCTCGACGTGAGCGCGGACGATGGCCATCACCTCGGCCGACGCCGCCCGGTAGTAGGCGAAGTCGGGCTCGAGGAAGACGGCGTCCGGGCACTGCCGCCGGGCGCGCGCCGCAGGCATGGCCGATCCGACCCCGAAGCGGCGCGCTTCATAGGACGCCGTGGTCACCACCGACCGCGGGCCGCTGCCTGCCACCACCACGGCTCGACCACGCAGCTCCGGCCGCCGCCGCAGCTCGACGGACACGTAGAACGCGTCCATGTCGAGATGGGCGACGCAGCGACCGATCATCTGTCGCTGAGGCTACGCGGCGCGCCAGACGGCGGGCTATCGCCTTGACTACATCGAAGACCACACCGTGTCGACACCGTTGAAGCCGAGGGCGGCGGCGGTGTTCTGGTTGAGGTCGAACTGGCGTCCGCCGACGAAGGGACCGCGGTCGTCGACGACGGCGGTCACGTTCTGGCCGTGGTAGGCGAACGTGATCTTGGTGCCGCAGGGAAGATACGGGCTGGCGACGCCGTAGCCGGCGTGAAAGCCGCAGGCGGTGTTACCCCCGTCCTGGTACCAAGAGGCCAGCGCCGGATGGAGGCTGATGAGCTTGCGTCCGAGGGTGCTGACTGCGGCGTTGCGGGCGTCTCCCGGGAAGCTGACGCGGACGGTCTGCTTGGCGTTCGAGTGCACAACGTGGCGCAGGACGAAGCGCCCGCCTGCGTGGGTGCGCGCGACGGCGACCGTCCGCCACCTGCCCCGAGCCCGCCTTTGCAGGCGCACGACGGCGCCGGCGCGGCGGGGAAGAAGCGTGCCGCGGAGCTTCATCGGCTGGCCGGCGAGGACGTCCGTCGCGCCCTTGGTGACGGCGAGCTTGGCCGCCACGGTAACCGGCTGGGGCGGGCTCGGCGCCAGCGGCGCGGGGGTCGCGGGTGCGG
>JALYZL010000575.1 GCA_030948875.1 Actinomycetota bacterium | reverse complement strand
GGCCGGCGGCGTCGGGATCAGCTTGGTGGCCGCCGAGAGCGGCGGCGCCGCGACACCCGCGGGAGCCGACGGGCTGGCGGCGGCGAACGCGGGAGCGGGAGCGGGAGCGGGCTGGTAGCCGGGAGCGGGGACGACGCCCGGCGGCGGCTGGAATCCGGAGGCGGGATGGGTGCCGGCGGCGGCCGGAGAAGACTGAACGACGTTCGCGTGCGCGAGGCGGCTCTCGAGCTGAGCAACCCGTTGGGCCGCCAGCTCTGCCTGCTCGCGCAGCGACGCGGTCTCGCGCGCCTGAGCGAAGTAGAGCAGCACAAGGACAGCCAGACCGATGATCGCGGCGAAACCTGCATCGGCGCCCACCGATGAAATGAAATGGTGGACTGATAGAGCGTACGGTGCTAAGCCCATGGCGGCAGCTCAGGAGTCTACGTGGAGCGTCGGGCGACTGGCTTGCGGCGCTGTACGGTGGCGATCCGCGGCGAGCGTTGCAACCTTGTCGGCGAGTCCGGCGGCGTCTTCGTTGAGCACCAGGAAGTTGATCTCGGCGAAGCTCGCCTCGACCCAAGCGGGATCGAGGCGGTCGCGCTCGGCGCGGACGATCTTCTGGGCCGGCGTCGGCAACGGTCGCTCATACGGGTTGAAGAGATCCTCGTGGAACTTCTCGCCGGGGCGCGCGCCGACCACCTCGATGGCGATGTCGCGCTCGGGCTCGAGCCCGGATAGGCGGATCATCTGCTCGGCCAGGTCGATGATCTTGACCGGCTCGCCCATCTCGAGCACGAACACCTCGCCACTCGCCTCGCCCAGCGACCCGGAGCGGATGATCAACTGGACGGCCTCGGGAATGGTCATGAAATAGCGCGCCATGCGCGGATCGGTGATGGTGACCGGACCGCCGGCGGCGATCTGGCGGCGGAAGATCGGGACCACCGACCCGGAGGAGCCGAGGACGTTCCCGAAACGCACGGTGGCGTACCTGGTGTCCGAGTGCTTGGCCGCTGCCGCCTCGACCGCCCACTCGGCGAGGGCCTTCGAGGCCCCCATCACCGTGGCAGGCTTGACCGCCTTATCGGTGGAGACGAGCACGAAGACGCCAACCTTGAGCTCACCCGCGATCCGTGCGACCGTCCGCGTCGCGAGCGCGTTGTTGCGAACCGCCTCGACGGGATTGCGCTCCATCATCGACACGTGCTTGTACGCCGCCGCGTGGAAGACCGCCGCCGGGCGGTGCTCGGCGAACACCTCGCGCATCCGCTCGCCGTCCTTGCAGTCGGCGAGCACGGGCACGGCCGTGTGCACGTGGCGCTCCTCCTCGAGCTCGCGCAGGATCTCGAACAGGTTGTCCTCCGCGTGATCGACGAGGATCAGCCGCTGGGGGCCTACACGGGCGATCTGCCGGCACAGCTCGCCGCCGATCGATCCCCCGGCTCCCGTCACCATCACCACCTGCCCGGCGAGGTAGGCGCCGACCCGCTCGAGCTCCATGAGGACGGGCTCGCGACCGAGCACATCCTCGACCCGCACCTCGCGAAGCTGACTGGCGACGCGCATCTGTCCGGAACCGTCCTGGAGCAACTCGAACACCGTAGGCATGGTCTGGACCGGGATCCCGCGCTTGCGGCAAGCCGCAACCACGCGCCCGCGCAAGGTTCCCGGCGCTGAAGGGATCGCGATGATCACCTGGTCGGGTTCCGCCTCGTCGAGCACGCGCGAGAAGTCCTCGGCCTCGGTCGTGCCGAGGACCTTGAGTCCGTGCTCGTCCTTGATCCCGAGCTTGCGCGGGTCGTCGTCGACGAACCCGACGGGGCGCAGGCGGAGCTGGGGGTTGCGCACGAGCTCCCTGACTACCAGGCGGCCGCCCTGGCCCCCGCCGACCACGAGCACGTCGCGGCCGCCCTTGACGACGGGGAAGCTCCGCACCCGGCCCTCGACCGCGAGATGCACGACAAAGCGAGCGCCGCCGAGGAAGCCGAGCATGAGCAGGAACCACAGGGCGATGACGCCGGCGGGCATCGTCACCGGGCTCGCGGAGTGGTGAACGGGGTCGGCGACCGTCACCGGATGCAGCAGCGCGATCGCGCCGACGACGACCACGGTGGCGACAAACGCGGCCTTGATCACCGACTCGTAGTCGCGCTGGCTGACGAACGTCCAAAGCCGCTGATAGACCCCGAAGGCGGCGAGCACCGCCAGGGCGGCCGGAACGACCCACGCAATCGTGTCGTTCAGCAGGTCGTTGTAGCGGACGACGATGCTGCCATCGAACCTCAGCCAGTAGGCCAGGTAATAGGCGAGGGCGACCAACAGCCCGTCCGCCAAGAGCTGGGGCAGAGAATGGCGGTGAACGGGGGCCGCGGATCTGATCCGCCAGCGCACGGGGCGGATTGTACGGGCTGGTGTGGATTGCACTGTTTGTCGGGGGTTAGGCGTCGCGCGTCGGGGGGCGGCGGGGGCGTCAAATCTCGACCGGCTGGGGACTGACC
>JALYZL010000561.1 GCA_030948875.1 Actinomycetota bacterium | reverse complement strand
ACTGACCGGGCTGGTGGTCGACCTCGGCGGCCTGTGGGAGCCGGTCACTCTGCGTGATCGCCTCGCCCTCGCGCTGGGCGACAGCTCGTTGGAGCTGGGCTACTGGACCGGCGACGACGGGGGATATGTCGACGAGGCCGGTTGCTCGTTCCTCGTGCCGCCGGCCGGCCCCGAGCGCGCGGTCACGCCGATCGAGCATGCGGGCGAGCCGGTCGCCGTGCTGCTGCACGACCCAGCGGCGACTCTGGAGGATCGGGCGTTGCTGGACGCGGTTTCGGCGGCCACCCGCGTCGCGGTGTCAAACGTTCGCCTGCAAGCGGAGGTGAGCGCCCGTGTCGAGCAGGTCGCCGCCTCCCGCCGGCGGATCGTCGAGGCCGCCGACGCGCAGCGCCGCCAGCTCGCCCGAGAACTGCATGACGGAGCCGAGCAGCGGCTGCAAGCGGTCTCCCAACAGATGGCAGCGCTGGCGCGTGACGCGGGCGACGTCGGGGCGCGAGAGCTTGTGGCATCCGTTGCGAGGCAGCTCGATGCCGCGTGCGCGGAACTCGGAGAGCTCGCGCGCGGGATCCGTCCCGCGACCTTGACGAGCGGTGGGCTGGCCGCGGCGCTTCCCGAGCTGGCGGCCCGGGCGTCGGTGCCGGTCGAGGTCCGTGTCATGGCCGGGCAGCTTCCCGCGGCGGTCGAAGCGGCCGTGTATTTCGTCTGCGGCGAGGCGCTCGCGAACGTCGCGAAGTACGCGCGCGCGTCGCGGGTGCAGATCGAAGTCGTTCGGGATGGCGCTCGACTCGGCGTGGTCGTGGCTGACGACGGCGCGGGAGGTGCCGACCCGTCATTAGGCTCGGGCCTGCGTGGCCTTGCCGACCGCGTCGAGGCGCTGGGCGGAACGCTCACGATCGAGAGCTCACCGGGTCGCGGCACCCAGCTGATGGCCGAGATTCCCGTCGCGTGACCGCGTCTTTCTGTCTACTTGATGCCCGGGAGGGCGGCGGCGGGCGGCAGGCAGCGCTTGCTGAGGTAGTGCCGCGCCGGTGTACTGCTGAGCAGACGCAACGGTTTCACGCGAAAGTTCAACGGCGAGATGGCACCAGCGACTGGGGTCAGGGTGAGCGTGTCGCGGTAGCGGCTCCAGCCGAACACGAAGGATTCGCCGGGCTTGTTGACGGCGTTGTCGGGTGAGAACCCCCCGCCGTCCGTGAACAGCCAATGGACGTGGTTACCGGTCACGCTGAACGTGCCATACCCCCAGGTGCAGGCCTGCTGGTTGTCCTGCGTGATGGCAAACTGTCCGCGGTCGAACACGTAGATCCACGTCCCGTAATTGGACGGGCCCGCATCCGCGAGGGTCGATCCGGCGGCCACCGTGTCGTGCTGCGTGGTCGTCATGCGGTACACGCCGTCAATCGGTGTTGCCTGGCCGGCAACGGTCGGAGTTGCGCTTGCCTTGGCGCATGACGGGGCGTCAGGCGGCGAGGGCCCGGCGGAGCCGATCATCTGGATCTGCGTGATCGCCGCTTTGGTCAAAGGATTGCGCGCTAGATGCTCGTAGACCGGCTGGACGGCACGACGTAGGGACGCAAGCTCGGCGGCGCTAGCGGTGACGAACTTGAGTCCAGTGCGACACAGGCCCGCGACCGACTCCTTCTCGTCGTGTTGCTGCTGAGCGAGCGTGGCCGGCAGCGCGCTTTTTGCAGCACCGCGAAGGGCGTCGCGCTGCGTTTGGTTGAGCGTGGCGAGAATGTGCCGGTTGATGAAGAGCACCAGGGGCCGGGGCCACAGGTTCACGTTCGAGGTCAGGTACTTCCCGACCCGGTCGTAGCGGTTGCCGTAGATCGAGGCGACCTGTTGCTCGATCCCGTCCAGCCCGGCGATGCTGGCGCCGGGTCCGATCGCCTTGGCGCTCGCGCCGAGCGTCCGCAGCGTCAGCTCGGCAACCGGCGAGCGCGACGTGGCGAGCGTCTTGCCGCGATAGTCCGCCGGCGCCACCAGCGGCGAGACGCCCAGCGGTTTGCGCATCGGGCCCGGAAGGATGCCAAGGCCGATAAGGCCGAGCGGCGTCAGCGGGGTGAGCATCTCGCTGGCGAGCGGGCTCTGGAGCACGCGCTGCTCGAGCGCGTAGCTGTCGATCAGCAGCGGTGCGTGCAGCGCGTCAAACGAACGCACGCCGACGCTGTCAAACGCCCGGGAGCCCGCCCAGCCGAGGTCGGCCTTGCCGGCCCTGACGTCGTTGATCAACCCGGTCTCATCGCTGGGGTGGCCCCGTCGCCAGTCGTTCTTGAAATCGATCCGGAGTGTTTGACCGGACAGTCGCGCGACCGCCGCCGCGAAAGGCTCAAGCTCAAAAGGTGCGCCGTTGGCATTGGCCATGATCAGCACCCGCGGCTGCTGGCGCTGTGCACCGCCCGCCTTGTCTGATGCGCTCGCCCCGCATCCGCCGAGAGCGAACGCGACCGCCCCGGTCACGACCGCGACCACTACCCACCGTAGGGTTTTGCTGCCCGACATGACTGGCCTCCACGCTCGATGTCTCCCGAAGCTACGCTGGGGCCGCGCGGCGCACATCAGGGCCAGCCCGCGAACTCGCGCCAGTCCAGACAGGGTAAGCCCTGAGGGCAGGCCGCCAGGTGTGGGAGAGTGCCCTTGTGAGCGGGAGGCATCTCGGGATGGTCTTGGCGGGCGTGGCGCTGGGGGCAGCGTCACTCGCGATCGCGCGCGCTCACCCCGGCGGGTCGCTGGGCGGGGGGTCGCCCGCGGGGAACGTAGCGCTGTTTGGCGCCGGGCTGTCGCTGGTCGTGACCGGCGCGGCCGCGCTGGCACGTCGCACCACGCGCCGCTTCGGGGCGCTGCTCGCCGCAGCAGGCTTCGCCTGGTTTTTCGTCGAGCTCAACAACCCCGGCATCGGCTCCGGCCTAGCCTTCACCGTCGGCCTGGTGACCTACGCCGGCTGCCCGCCGCTGGCCGCGCACGCCGCGCTCGTCTATCCCGGCAGACGCCTGTCATCGGCGCTCGAGCGGACGGTCGTGAGCGTCGCCTACGGGGCGGCGTTCGGGGTGCTCGGGCTCGCCTCGGCAGTCGTGTTTGACCCGGCGCGGCAAGGCTGCTCGCAATGCCCCGCTAACCATCTGGAACTCACCAGCGACCCCGGTCTCCTGACCGCAGTGCAGCGAGTCGGAGTGTGGCTCGGCTTCGCAGCGACGACCACCCTGGCCGGTCTTGCCCTGTGGGGGGTGGCACGGGCATCGGCCGGTACGCGGCGCTTGGCCGCGCCGGTCCTGCTCGCCGCCGTCGCGTACCTCGCGCTCGTCGCCGCCGACTACGCTCACAGCCTCGGACGGGGATTTCTCTCCAACGATGATCTCGACCAGCGGCTCTGGCTCGGACAGGGCGTCGCGCTGCTCGCGCTCGCGCTCGGGGTGATGTTGCCCTGGGTCCGAGTCCAGCGGGCGCGCGATGCCGTCGCGGGTTTCGTCGTAGAGCTCGGCGACGCTCCCACGCCCGGCGGGCTTCGCGACGCGCTCGCGCGCGTGCTCGGAGACCCCGATCTCGTGCTCGCCTACCCGACGGGCGACGATCGTCACGTCGACGCTGAAGGACGGAGCGTGGAGCTCGGAGGTGTGCCGGGGCGAGTCGTCACGCCGGTGGTGCGCGCCGGCCGTTGTGTCGCGGTGCTGGGGCACAGGGCTGGGCTGCTCGACGATCCCGCGCTGGTCGAAGACGTCGCCGCGACGGCGAGACTGGCATTGGATCACGAGCGCCTACAGGCCGAGCGCCGCGCGCAGCTTGAGGCGCTGCGCGCCTCGCGTGCCCGGACCGTCGAGGCGGGCGACGCCGAGCGGCGCCGACTTGAGCGCGACCTACATGATGGCGCGCAGCAACGACTCGTCGTGCTGGCTCTCGGCCTGCGCCTGCTGCGCGATCAGCTCGGCCTGCACGTAGCCGCTCGGCTCGACGCCGCAGAGACCGAGCTGCATGCCGCGCTGGAGGATCTGCGCGAGCTCGGACGCGGGATCTATCCCGCCGTCCTGGCTGACGAGGGACTCGCCGCGGCCGTCGAGTCGCTCGCCGAAGCTGGGTCGGCTGCGATCACCGTCGGCCCGATGCCGCCCCAGCGTCTGGCGCCCGCGGTCGAAACCGCCGCTTACTTCCTGATAGCTGCGATCGTCAAACGCAGCGGCGCCTCCCGCCTCGCGGTGTCCAGTGAACTCTCCGACGGGTGGTTGTTCGTCGAGATCGTCGGCGACGGCATCTCCGACGCCGACCTTGCCGATCTCAAGGATCGCATCGGCGCGCTTGACGGCGAGCTCACGGCCGACCGGACGGGAGCCGGTCGCCTTACCGTTCGCGCGGAGGTGCCATGCGAATCGTAATCGCTGATGACGAGATGCTCCTGCGTGAGGGTCTCGCGCGGCTGCTGAACGACGCCGGGCTTGACGTCGTCGGCAAAACCACCAACGCTTCCGAGCTTCTGCGCGCCGTGCGGCTGACCCGCCCTGACATCGCGATCGTCGACATCAAGATGCCGCCCACCCACACCACCGAAGGCCTCGCCGCCGCGCAGGAGATCCGCTCCTCACATCCGCAGACCGGGGTGCTCGTGCTCTCGCATTACCTCGAATCTGTCTACGCGATGCGCCTGCTCAAGGACCACCCCGAAAAAGTCGGCTACCTGCTCAAAGAACGGATCTCCGATATCGCGGTGCTGGCCGACGCGCTGCAGCGCATCACGGACGGCGAATGCGTGTTGGACCCGACCATCGTGTCCCGCCTCCTAAACCGCCCCCGCGAGAACAGCCCGATCGCAGAGCTCACCGACCGCGAGCGCAACGTGCTCGAGCTGATCGCCGAAGGACGCTCCAACCAGGCGATCGGCGACCGGCTCTTCCTAAGCTCCAAAACCGTCGAGAGCCACATCCGCCAAATCTTCCAAAAGCTCGATCTAGGCGTGGCACCAGACTCCCACCGCCGTGTGCTCGCTGTGCTCGCCTTCCTGCGCCCCTGACCCGCTGGCGACCGTCCCTCGGGAGGTCAGTCAGCGAGAGCGCTGGCGGAGCGCGGAGGCGGAGCCGGGGCGGGTCCGTGGCATGCGCAGTGGCAGCCTTCGAGACGCACTGCCAACCTCGAGATGCTCCTCTTCGGAACGCCGACTGCCGCGTCTGGTGGCGGGGCGAGGCACCTGCTTTTGCCTCGGGGGAGCCAATTGGCAACGCCGAGGTTGGCTCCTGCCTTGCCGGGAGGCTGTTTCGCAAAGGTCGCGTTGGGCGCTGGTGCCGGTCGAGTGACGCGGGTTGAGCGCTACGAAATCTCTGAGAGCTACGGCTGTTGCCGATCCGGCGGGTGATTGACCGGCTCTCGGTCGGCGTGGTCAGGTCGCCGGCCCGCCCGGGTCCGTGCCGCGGCCCCTTCCTTCTATCCGGGAACGGGTGCTGGTCCGTGCCGCCAGAGCTTCAGCGGGTTGTGTGTCATGGTGATCAGCTTCCCCTCGGCGTCGCAGGCGGCGAGGCCTCTTCGCATGAATCGTTCGATACCTCAGGTGTGTTTGGTCTGCCCGAAGATCGGCTCGATGGTCACCATCCGCTGCGAGTAGTGCGCTTTGCCTTCCTCGCTGGCTAGCTGCTCGCGCATCCGCACAGAGTGCGGTTGTCGCTGCTTGATCGGCGAGGGCTCATACGCCGGTCGACCGTGACCATCCGCCCGATCGCGGGATCGAGCGGGAGTGCCACGAGGACGTCGCGTATCGACATCCGCGTACCATCGACCGCGATCGTCCCGACCTTCACCACCCCCGCCCTGGCGCACAACTTCGGAGGCAGCCGAGGTCGACGCGGCCGAGGACGAGCTCTACGGGATAAGCGCGGCGATGAGCTGCCGGAGGCGGCATCAGCGAGCGCGACCTCGACACTGTCACCGACACCGGCCTGCTAGAGCTCGCGCTCCGCCTCCTCAACGAGCCGCCCGAGCGCGCGGCTGGATGAGGAGCTGCTGGTTGAGCAGCGCGCGAACGAGGCGTAGCGGGCGCGTGGGGACGATGCCCGCGCGTGACGCCGCCTGCGCGTTGTAGCCCTGCACCGCCGGCTGACCCTCGGTGCGCATCATCCGCGAGTCGTGATCGGTCTTGTTCATCACACCCTCAGGCACCGGCGAGGCCGTGAACGGCTTCGGTGGCATCCCGAGTTTCTGGCCGGACACGCCACCAGCGGCCCGCGCCGCCCGCCCTGCCTCATAGGCGTTGTTGGCCTGGACCTCCACCAGGTGATTCTCCTCCAGCCTGTGCAACGTCTCAAGCAGCCGCTCCGGTTTTGACTGCGCGATCGGCTTGGCGTGCTGCTCCCGTTGGCGCAACAACGCCTTGCGGCCCTTGCGATGCCACGCACGCTTGCCCCAACCACGGGTCGTGAACTGCTCCGGATCAAGCTTAAACCGCGCGACCTCCGACTCCTCGCCACGGCCGGCCTTCTTGGCCAGACGCTCCTTCGCTGCCTTGAACGCTTGGCGGCCCTCCTCGGTGCGCAGATGCTCAGGAAGGAGACTCATCGCCGCGATCCCGACGAACCGACCGTCCTCCCATCGGTCGTGGCTTAGACGGCTTTCGATGGGATGGTGGGCCTGCGGTCGCTGACGGTCGGCCTGCTCCTCTGTAGGCGCCGCGGACAGACTCGCATCGGGAGGTTGATGGCCGTGACCGGGGTGACCTGGTTGGCAAGCAGCCTCGTGCTCGGGTCCGACACCAGGGGCGGTGTGGGCCGCCCCTGGTGCGTTGAACTTGCAGACCCTATGGGGTGGTTCGCGGGCCCCAGTCGATGAAGCGCGGCTTGAAGCTGGATAGTTTCAGGATCGCGTGGAGGTTGCTGCCGTTGCGCCGCATCCCGTAGAGGCCGTAGCGCCCGTGGTCCTCGAGCCGGAACACGATCCAGTGGGCATCGGGAGAGTAGCCGCCGACAAACGCGCTGACCTGTCCGCCGTGGTAGTGCGTCAGGTAGTGCAGTCCAGTTCCGTCGGGCTTGATGGTGGCGATGTTGGCCGAGTCGCCGGGGTGAGGGAAGTCGGCGTTGTTGGTGAACACGATACGTTGTCCGTTAGGGGCCCAGTCCTGTTTGATCGCGACGTCGAAAGCGAACGGCGTGAGCTGGTGGAGATTGCTGCCGTCAACCCTTGAGGTGTAGAGGGCCTGTCCGAATTGCAGGCCGTTGTTGTCGACAAAGCTCATCGTCTTTCCGTCGGGTGAGACTTCCGGGTCGGTGACGCCCTGATCGGTGCCCGTGGTGATTTGCTGGCGTTCGCGGCCTGTGAGGTCCATCCTCCAGATCGCGTCGACTTTTGTCGTGTCGTCGAAACGCTTGAACACGATCCGCTGCCCAACTGGTGTGAACGATGGCGCTTCCTCGCATCCATTCCTGACCCCGGTGAGGTCCACGAGCCCACTCCCGTCGGCGTTCACTAGCTCAACCGAGCAGAGGGGTTCTCCTTGAGGATGGTCGAGCTCGAAGACGATGCGGTGACCGTCCGGCGACCAATGCGGGTGGACAGCGTCGCCGACGAGGTGGGTGATCTGATGCAGTTTGTGTCCGTTTGGACGGACCGTGTATAGCTGGTATCCGCTCCCGGTCTTGGCCGCGAAGACGATCAGGCCGTTCTTGCCGGGAAATGCCGCGCTGGCCGGCGTCGCACACGCGAGCACGGCAACGGATGCTGCGAGCGTCGCGAGGATCGCCGCTCGCCTGCGGCGATGAACGGTAAATGAGGTAATAACGGCGGTCACTTTGCGCTCCTTTATGCCGCGCTGTTTGCGGGGCTCGTCGGTGAACATGGACTCCACGCTACGCGGTGTCTCGCCGCTCAAGCGTCGAACTTTTGCGCCTCGGACGACCATGCGTGGCTTCTGGTCGAAGCTAACGACGGCGGGGGCGTCGCGACACGGGGCGTGCCCTTGCCTGGCTCAGGGTTAGCCCTGGTCTTGCATGAGTTACTCAAGGTCTGGCTCGAGGCGCATGCCACCTGCCGCGCGACTCCGACGGCGACTCCCGCTGCCCCCGGGCGACGTTGTCCCGGGTCAGGAGCGCAGGAACGCGAGCACGGCGAGCAGGCGGCGGAGGGAGGCCGGGGCCAGCCGAGGTCGAGCTTTTTGGAAGATTTGGCGGATGTGACTCTCGACGGTCTTGGGGCTTAGCCTGAAGTCACCGATTCGTGGCGGGGGTGAGTCGGGGTCTTCGTGGCTCGGGGTCGGTCGCGGCCGGTGAGATGGTTGACGTGCCGTTCGTGGCGGGTGGGGCGGACAATTCGGGGTCGAGGGTTGCGCGGGAATGCCCCCGCGGGCGTTTCGGGGCAGGGGCTGAGCGCTGCGGGTGGCGGTGAGTCCGCTGGTGCTCGTCGTGATGCTCGGCTCGGTCTGGTCAGGTGCGAGCGGGGAGCGCGCGGATCGCGTCGAGAACGGTGGTGAAGTCGGTCTGCCACGGCCAGCGGGCGGGCATCCGGAGGGTCCAGGTGCGGCTGGTGCGGGTCAGGCGGGCCGGGATCTGGAGCAGGTGACGGCGACGAGCATGGGCGGTTTGGACCGGCCGGTCGGGAATCCGATCAGGGTGGTCCAGCGGCCGAGACCCGGGTCGGCAGGCCTCGCGGCCCCTCAACACAGGCTCTGTGGCCTGCATCACTAGAGGGGCCCCGCTCGCGCGATCGCCTCGCTCCAGGGCTGAGGCGCAAACGGCCAGCGCTATGGCGACGAGGCGCTCGTGGTGGTCAGCCGGGATCGACCCACCGCTGAGGATCGCCCTTGCCGCCGCTTTCCGGAGACGCCGGCACTCGCCAAATGGCCGAGCAGAGCTTCGACACGACGATGCTCCGGAAGCGACCAAACCGGCGAAGCGCGCCCGTCGCGTCAACCTCTTCGAGCGTCAGCGAGACCAGAGCGAGAGCGGAGCGGTCTCCTCCGCGCGCCCCGCAGCGACCCGTCCCTGCCTGCTCGTCGGTGCCGCTGCTGCCACCCCCAGCTGCTTGCGAGCCCGACCGGGCGCTCCTATGGCTCAGAGCCGGACATGATCGGTTACCGCAGAAACGCATTCCGGACTGCGAGTCAGCCCCGGCGCTGGGACCGAACGGGTGGTTTCGAGGAGGGACTGGGACGTCGCGCGGCCGGCTACACGACGCTGTCGTCGAAGCTGTCCTTCGCCGTTGCGAACGCACGAGCGACTAGGCCGGCGTCTTCCTTGCGCGACTCGTAGTGCAGATACTTCATCGTGGTCTGGATGTCTTCCAGCCGCTGGCGCCTACGCAGTTCCGGGTCGGCCCGGGCGCGTGGTCATCAGCCAATCTCTGCTGGCGACGCTGTCGGCGCGCGAGCGACGAGCCGTCCTTGAACACGAACGGGCTCACCTCGCGCACGGCCACCACTGGCACCTCACCGCCGTGACCCTCGCTGTCGCACTAAATCCATTGCTCATTCCGCTGCGAGCCAGCGCCCAGTACGCGGTCGAGCGATGGGCCGACGAAGCCGCCGCCGACGTGATCGGCGATCGCCGAGTTGTCGCCGCGGCACTGGCGCGAGCGGCTTTCCTCATTGCTCCCGCCCCACCAACCGCGCTGACCATGGCATCCCATGCGGTGCCCCAGCGCGTCGCCGCGCTGCTGCTCGCACCCCCACGACCACGCCCCAGCGTCTTGATTGTCACCGGGCTCTTACTACTCGCCGCGATGACCGCCGTGGTCATCTCGACCAAACAGGTCGAGCACCTCTTCGAGCTGGCCAGACAGCTAGCGCGTGCTACCCCCCTCAGCTAAAGCAACGCGCGCGCCCTCTGGGTCGTCCTCGGCCCTAAACCACAAGCCCGAATCCCGGTCCAAGACATCGCATCCGAGAGAGATAAACGGTCGATCAGCTATGCAATGAAGGGACCACTGATCAAGGCCATCGTGGCCCGGGCCGACCCCTGACCCTGGCTCGATCGCGGTGCTGCTCCTCGGAGGATATTAGGAGCAGGCGGGACCGCCTCCTTCACTTATACGACGATCCGCAGACGCGACGTGGCGCAGGACGGCCCGGGCGGATTACGTGCGATCATTGGTCGGTGAGCGAAGACGACGCCAACAGCGAAG
>JALYZL010000409.1 GCA_030948875.1 Actinomycetota bacterium | reverse complement strand
ACCGTGGATGCACTACTTCCACCAAGGAGCACCATGAAGCTCGAGGGCATTCATCACATCACCGCAATCACGAGCGACGCCCAGCGCAACGTCGACTTCTACGCGGGCGTGCTCGGTCTCCGGCTGGTCAAAAAGACGGTCAACCAGGACGCGACCTCGGTCTATCACCTCTTCTATGCCGACGAGCGCGGCGACCCCGGATCTGACATCACCTTCTTCGAGTTTCCGGGCGCGACGCGGGGCCGGGCGGGCGCCGGAATGGTCCACCGCGTCGTCTGGCGGGTCGCCTCGCCCGAGGCGCTCGACTTCTGGAGCGAGCGTCTGCTCGAGGCCGGGGACCTTCGGTCCCTTGGGAGTTCGCCTGGCGGCGAACGTCCGGGGTACCAGTCAGAGCGCGAGGGTGACTCGCTTCACTTCGAGGACCCCGAAGGGCTGGCGCACGAGCTCGCGGTCGTCACCACCGACGACGAGCCCCTGATCGCCAACCATCCGGAGATCCCAGCCGAGCTCGCGCTCCAGGGCTTCCACGGGGTCCGCGCCTATGCCGAGGATCAGGAGCGCAGCCGCCATCTGCTTCAGGACGCGCTCTTCTTCGTCCGAGCGGGCGACGGCTGGGAGGCCCGCGGTGCGAGTCGCGGCGCGACCTATACCTACGACCCGCCTCCGGCGGAGCCGGGAATTCAGGGCGCCGGTACCGTCCACCACGTGGCCTGGGCCTCGACTCCCGAAGAGCACGAGTCCTGGCGCCTGCTCGTCGTCGACGCCAACGGCGACCCCACGCCGGTGATCGACCGCTTCTACTTCCGCTCGATCTACTTCCGGGAGCCCTCGGGCGTCCTCTTCGAGGTCGCCACCATCGGCCCCGGGTTCACCGTCGACGAGACGCTCGAGCAGCTTGGCGAGAAGCTCTCGCTCCCGCCCGCCTTCGAGCACCTGCGCGATCAGGTCGAACCCACGCTGACGCCGATCCAGAACCCGCGGGAGAGTTGGACTCAGCGCTAGCTCGTGCTCCCCGCGAGCTAGCCGCGGACTTCGTCGTCGGCCCAGCCGGTATTGTCGTCGGCCGATGAGCCTGACGATGGAGACGGCAAGGCTGAACGTCACCGGCGGCGTCGCCTGGATCACGCTGAACCGACCCGACGCGCTCAACGCCTGGACTCGCGAACTGGGTGACGATCTCCGTTCCGCCCTCGACCACGCGGCGGAGAGCTCCGAGGCGCGAGCGATCGTCCTCACCGGCGCCGGGCGGGCCTTCTCCTCCGGTGCCGACCTCAAGGCCGGCCTGGTGCTCGGAGAGGACGGCAAGCCGGACGTGCTCACTTCCCTCCGTGAGGTCTACAACCCGCTGATCCTGCGGGTGCGCACCATCCCCAAGCCGGTGATCGCCGCGGTCAACGGTCCGGCAGTGGGGATCGGCTGCTCGCTCGCGCTCGCCGCCGATCTCATCCTCGCCGCCGAGTCGGCCTACTTCCTGCTCGCGTTCGTGAACATCGGCCTCGGGCTCGACGGCGGCGCGTCAGCCTTCCTCCCAGCCCGGGTCGGGCACGCCCGAGCCTTCGAGCTCGCCTATCTCGGCGAGCGCCTCCCGGCCATGCGAGCGCTCGAGTGGGGCCTGGTCAATCGCGTCGTGCCCGACGCCGAGCTCGAGACCGGGGCCGGCGCCCTCGCGTCCCGGCTCGCGGCCGGGCCCCCCGGCTCCTACGCGACGATCAAGCAAACCATCAACGACCATCTCTACCCGCGTCTCGAGCAGCAGCTCGACGACGAGGCCGTGCTCCAGCAGGAGCGGGCCTCGTCGAGGGACTTCATCGAGGGCGCGCTCGCCTTCGTGGAGAAGCGCCCCGCGTCCTTCACCGGAGACTGATGAGCGAGGCCTTCCATCTCGGAGGCTCGGGCGAGCCCCTCGTCCTCTTGCACGGTTTCACCGGCACCTGGCAGGCATGGATGCCGATCCTGCCGATGCTTGAGCGCCATCACACGGTGTTCGCCCCGAACCTGCCCGGGCACTACGGCGGCGAGCCGTTCGCGGCGGGCACGCGGATATCGATTCCCACCAGCCTGGACATGATCGAGGCTCAGCTCGACGCTCACGGGATCGAACGCGCGCACTTCGCCGGCAGCTCCCTCGGTGGCTGGCTCGCGCTCGAGCTCGCGGGCCGCGGGCGGGCGCTCAGCGTCACCGGTATCTGCCCGGCGGGCTGCTGGGAGCACGGCCCGGCGCCGCGCCTGATTCTCCTCTACTTCCGCCGCAACGATCTGCTCCTCAAGATCGGCCTGCACCTGGGCCTGCTCCCGTTCGTGGCGAGCCGCCCGCGCTCGCGCGCCCTCGCCCTCTTCGAGCTCATCGCCCGCCCGGGGCGCGTTAACGCGGTCGCCGCGCTAACGATGTTCCTCGGGGCAGCCCACTGCGAGGTGGCCCCCGACGCGATCAGGCTCGCCGCCTCCGGCGACATGTTCGGCGAACTCCCCGCCATTGCCTGCCCGGTGCGCATCGCCTACGGGACGCGGGACCGGCTCATCCGCTGGCCCCGGCATTACACGATGATTTGCCGACAGATGCCCGAGGCGGAATTCGTCGCCCTCGAGGGGCTCGGGCATCTCGCGATGTGGGACGACCCCGAGCTCGTGGCGCGGACGATCCTCGAGGTCACGGCACCGCAGCGGGTGGCGGAGATGGCGGTGGCGTAGCGGGACGGCGCTTACTTCGCCGTGGCGGGGCCGAATGTATCTCACACCCCGTGCTTGCGCAGCCACAATTCGAGCAGCGCGAGGTGCCACAGCGTCGAGCCTCCGAGCGTCGTCTGGTGCTCGTTGGGGGCGTCGAGCAGCTGCTTGACGTACTCGGGGCGCAGCAGGCCGCGGTCCTCGATCGACGACCCCGAGAAGGTCTCCCGGATCAGGTCCAGCGTCGCCCCCTCGATGTTGTAGAAGGCGGGCACCGGGAAGTAGGCCTTGGGGCGGTCGATCACCGCGTCGGGCACGACGCCCCGCGAAGCCGCCTTGAGGATCCCCTTGCCACCGTCGGCGAGCTTGAGCTCGGGCGGGCACGCGGCCGCGAGCTCCACAAGCTCGTGATCGAGGAAGGGCGTGCGGGCCTCGAGGCCCCACGCCATCGTCATGTTGTCGAGGCGCTTGACCGGGTGCTCGGGGAGCAGGGCCTCGGTTTCGAAGCGCAGGACATGGTCGAGCGGGGTGTCCGCTCCCGGCTGGCGGAGGTGCCAATCGAGGTAGGCGCGGCTCGGATCCTCGTCGAGCAGGTAGCGGGGCTGGAGGATCTCCGCCAGCTCGGAGTGGGGACGGTCGAAGAACTCCTTCACGTAGGCGTCGGCGCCGTTGCCCTCGGCGTTTAGGAGCGGCGGGTACCAGAAGTATCCGGCGAACACCTCGTCGGCCCCCTGTCCCGATTGGACGACCTTGTACGAGCGGGCGACCTCCTGCGAGAGCAGGTAGAAGGCCACAGCGTCATGGGACACCATCGGCTCGCTCATCGCCCCGATGGCCCCGTCGAGCGACTCGAGCAGTCGCGTCTCAGGCACGTGGATCTGCTGATGCTCGGTCTCGAACTCCTTGGCGATGAGGTCCGAGAACTCGAATTCGTCGCCCTCGTCCTCGCCGACCCCGTCGAAGCCGATGCTGAAGGTGGCCAGACCGCGCTGTCCGCTGTGCGCGAGCAAGGCGACGATCAGGCTCGAGTCGAGGCCTCCGGACAGGAGGACCCCGACGGGGACGTCGGACACCATGCGGCGATCGACGGCGATGCGGAGCGCGTCGAGGAACGCCTCGGCCCAGTCCCCGGGCTCCCAGTCGGAGAAGCGCGGGTGACGCTGGTAGTTCGGACGCCAGTAGTTCTCGATGACGCGGCGCCCGTCGGGCGTGACGATCATCACCGTCGCCGGCGCCAGCTTTTGCACGCCCTTGAGGATCGCGCGCGGCGGCGGGATGGCCGCATGCCAGGTCAGGTAATGGTGGAGGGCGACGGGGTCGATGTCGGTGTCCACGCCGCGGCCCGCCACGAGCGCGGGGAGGGTTGACGCGAAGCGCAGCGCCCCGTTCACGTCGGCGACGTAGACCGGCTTGATGCCGAGCCGGTCGCGCACGAGGAACAGGCGGCCCGAGTGGTGCTCGTAGAGCGCGTAGGCGAACATGCCGGCGAACAGCTCGGCGCAGCGGTGACCCCAGTGGTCGTGGGCCTTGAGGATGACCTCGGTGTCGCTCGTCGAGTGGAAGCGATAGCCCTCGCGCTCGAGCCTGGAGCGAAGCTCGAGGTGGTTGTAGATGCAACCGTTGAAGACGATCGTCGTCCCGTGCTCGTAATCGATCATCGGCTGGTCGCCCGTGCTCGAGAGGTCGATGATCTTCAGGCGCCGGTGGGCCACCGCGAGCTGCCCGTCGGCCCAGGATCCGGCGCCGTCCGGCCCGCGATCGGCCATCGTCGCCACCATCCGCTCGACCGCGTCTCGGTCAGGCGGTCGACCCGTCGTGAACTCCCCGGCAAATCCACACATGACGGGGGTTCCTATCGAATCACGACACGAAGGCGTCGGAGAGCAACTCGACCAGGCCCAGCAAACGGCCGGGTTCCCGGGCTACTCTCAGCTGGCGTTTGGCGCCAGGTTCCTCGCCCAGCATGACCAGCGCGTCGAGCACATTCGCGCATCCGAGGTCGGCGGCATGGGGCCGCGCCGCGTCCAGCAGCCGCTCCAGGAGCACGCGCGCGGGCACACGCTCCTCGGCCACCGCGTCGATCAGGCGTGCTCCCATCCCGTCGCGAGCGGCGATGAAGCGGTTCTCGGCGAGCACCTCGGGCCGATCGGACTGGGGGTCGATGTGGTAGCCCTCCTCGAGCTCGAGCCGGGCAATCGTCTGGACGAGGGCGGCGAGCGCGGCGGTCTCGGATGACGTGATCTGCGCGTCCATGATCCGGACCTCAACCGTGCCAAACCGCGGCTGAGGGCGGACGTCCCACCACAGGAAGGTTGGGTCGGTGATGGCGTCGCAGCGCACGAGCAGGTCGACGGTGTCGACGTAGTCCTCGTAGGAGGCGAAGGCACGGGGGATGCCGACGCGGGGGAAAGCCTGGAAGAGCGGGGTTCGCGCCGACGCCAGGCCGGTGTCACGACCCTGCCAGAAGGGGGAGTTGGCCGACAACGCGAGGAGGAGCGGCAGGTGCGCCCGCAGCCGGTTGTAGAGGACGATCGCCGCGTCGGGGTCGGGGACGCCGACGTGCACGTGGAGCGCGAAGGTCGGCTCGCGGCGAGCGAGCTCGCGCATCGCCTCGTACACGAGCTGATAGCGCGCCCCACTCGAGATCTCGGTGGCGGTCCACATCGCGAACGGATGCGTGCCCGCGCTCGCGACACGAAGGCCGAGTTCGGCCTGCACCTCGCGGGCGAGGGCGCCGCGCAAGCCGGCGATCTCCCGAACGGCGCCTTGGACGTCATCGTGCGGGTGGCTCGCGAGCTCGAGCGCCGCCCCGTGGGTCTCCGCCGTCGCCCGCGACGCCAGATCCTCGGACAGCGCCGGCAGCACATCGTCGATCCGCTGCGCCAGCGACCAGTCATGAGGATCGAGGAGCATGACCTCCTCCTCGATCCCGACGCTGTACGGCACCGAGGAATTCCACTGCGCCCATTCGGCCTGTATCGAATGGGTGAGCTCGGCTCTCATCGTTGCATCTCTCGGTGTGAGTGTTCCCTCAGGCAACGTGCGCGAAGCGCGCCGCTGCCTCGTCGAACTGGCTCGCGGCGTCTATGAAAGCGCGGAACAGTGCCGCCTGACCGAAACGATCGACCAAGCACTCAGCATGCCACTGTACGCCAACCACGAAATCACGGTCGACAGCTTCGATGCTCTCAACGGTACCGTCGCTCGCCCGGCTCGTCACGGTCAGGCCCGCGCCGAGCTCGGCCACCGCCTGGTGGTGGAACGAGTTGCCCTTGGTCCGGCTGCGCTCGAGGATCCGGCGCAGCCGCGTCGCGGGGGCGAGCGTGACCCAGTGCGTCGCCCGCTCCCCGATCTCGGTCTGCCGGTGCACGATGCGCTCTCCGACGATGTCGGGGAGATGCTGGTGGAGCGTGCCCCCGCGGGCCACGTTGAGCAATTGCATCCCACGGCACACGGCGAGGATGGGCATCCGGCGGGCGTCGGCGGCCCGTGCGAGCGCCAGCTCGAAGACGTCGAGCTGGCTTTCGGTCGGGCCGGTGCGCAAGTGCCGGCCCTCCCCGTAGGAATCGGGGTCGAGGTCCGGGCCACCGGACAGGCACACCCCGCCCATCCGATCGAGCAGTGAATCGATGCAGTCGATCTGGAGGGGCGGGACGACGACGGGAATGCCGCCCGTGGCCTCGAGCGCGTTCAGGTACTTGAGTCCCAGCGCCATCTCGAGCTGCGGAGGCTCTCCGTGCCGCGTGGGCGTCACCGCCGTGCCGGCGCGAACCTCGGACGTCGTCACGGCGATGAGCGGCCGCCGCTGCTGCGGCTGCGGCTGCGGCTGCGGCTGCTGATGCTGCTCGATGGGCTCGACCGTCAACGACACGTACAGGCTTATACCCGCGCCTGCGGACAATCACCTTGGCCTTAGGGCCAAAGATTTCGCGACCGCTAGTTCGTCGGCAGGGCGACACCCGCGATCCGCACCACGCGCAGGTCGGTCTCCTCGATCTCCCTCACCGCCGTGGCCATCGCTCGCGCGAGCGTGGGTGCCTTGCGGTAGAACTGGGCGAACGGCTCGCCGTCTTCGGAAACGCGGAACAGCGCGTCGCCACAGCCCGCGGCGATGAGCTCCTCGCGGAACGGCTCGGGATCCTGGTCGAGGATCAGGGTGAACTTGTGCCGGACGAGCGCCATCGGCCGGATTCTCTCACTCCGCCGCCGGCTATTACCAGTGACGCGTGCCGGCCGGCCGCTTGAAGGGACCCACGACGAAGGCTCCGGATAGGTCCACCCGACCGCGACGATCAGCCTGCCATCGATGGTAGCGTCGAGGTAGCGCGCCGCCCCTTTGAACTCGCACCACGACGGTTGGGTTGGGTGGGGCGCGGACACCGTGAGCAGGTCAGCGCGCACGTCGGCGCTCGCGTTTCGCGGCGGCCGCCCTTGGACCAAGGCCTGAGGGCGAGGTGCGCCGGGCGGCGCTAAGCGGTCTCGGTCTTGGTCTCCGTCTCGGTGCCGGGGGGGCGCCGGCGCCGCCGACGCCGACGCCAGCGGGCGAGGGTGAGCAGGGCGAGCGCTCCCCCGATCGCCGGCGCGTTGCGGCGGAGCAGGCCCGGGAGCGCGCCGATCAGCAGCTCGGCGCCACTGATCGTGTTCGACGGCGGCGGCTCGGGCCTGCCG
>JALYZL010000497.1 GCA_030948875.1 Actinomycetota bacterium | reverse complement strand
GCCCGGGCCCCTCGAAACGGCCGACGTCGAGCGTCGTGCCGGCCGGTACGGTCACCGGCTCCCACAGCGGCGCCCCCTCGCCGGCCACGGTGACCTGAGCCGGGGCGCCGGTCACGCACACCACGGTCTCGTGGCTGAAGCGCAGTGCCGGCCCGTCGAGCGTGCACTCGAGCGCGGGCGCCCCCTCGGGATTGCCGAGCGCCAGGTTGCCCAGGCGCAGCGACCGATCGTCCATCGCACCCGACGGCGGCACCCCGACGTCCCAGAAGCCGACCCGGCCCGGCCAGTCCTGCACCGTCGTCATCGTCCCGCCGCGGAGCACGTCGATCCGGCGCGAGGGGTCGGCGATGCTCGCGAGCGTCGCCGTGGTGTGGCGTACTTCGCGCACGCGCGGGTCGGCGAGCGCCGCGCGCAGGAGCCCCGCGTTGGTGGCGATGCCACCGATCCGCGTCTCGCGCAACGCGCCCGCTACCGCATCGAGCGCCTCCTCGCGCGTCGGGGCTAGGGCGATGAGCTTGGCCAGCATCGGGTCATAGGCCGTCGTCACCTCGGTTCCCGCCGCGATCCAGCCATCGACGCGCACGTTCGAGGGGAGTGCGACCTCGGTGAGCAGGCCGGCCGAGGGACGATGGCCCGTCCCCGGGTCCTCGGCATAGAGCCGGACCTCGACCGCGCATCCCCGCGGCTCCGCCGCCGCCAGCTCGTCGAGCAACCCCGCCTCCCCCCGGGCGAGGCGGAGCATGGCGGCGACGAGGTCGACTCCGAGGAGCGCTTCGGTGACCGGGTGCTCCACTTGCAGGCGGGCGTTGACCTCGAGGAACGACAGCCGCCCCGTGGCGACGTCGTAGATGAACTCGACGGTGCCCGCCGAGCGGTAGGCGACCGACTCGCACAGGGCGGCGGCGGAGGACGCCATCTGCTCGCGCACGGCGTCCGGAAGCCGGGGAGCGGGTGCCTCCTCGAGCACCTTCTGGTTGCGGCGCTGGAGCGTGCAGTCGCGGTCGCCGAGCACGACGGCGCGTCCGCCCCCGTCGCCGAAGACCTGAACCTCCACATGCCGCGCCGCCGCCACGAAGCCCTCCACGAACACGCCGCCTGCGCCGAAGCTGGCGTCCGCCAGGCGCTGCACGCGCGCGAACGCCGCCGAGAGCGTGGCCGCGTCGTCGCAGCGCTCCATCCCGATTCCCCCGCCCCCCGCCGTGGCCTTGAGCATCACCGGGTAGCCGATCTCCTCCGCCGCCGCCAGCGCCACGTCGACGTCGTCGAGCACGCCCGAGCCCGGGAGCAGCGGCACGCCGGCGTCCCGCGCGAGGACCCGTGAGGCGTCCTTGGCCCCGAACGCGCCGAGCTGCGCGGGCGTCGGGCCCACGAATACGAGCCCAGCATCCTCGACCGCCTGAGCGAAGTCCATGTCCTCGGACAGGAGCCCGTAGCCGGGATGGACGGCGCCGGCCCCGTGATCCCGAGCCGCCGCGAGCACGGCGTCGGCACGCAGATAGCTCTCGCGCGCGGGCGCGGGGCCGAGGCGCACCGCCGCATCGGCCATCCCCACGTGGGGAGCCCCCCGGTCGGCGTCGGAGTAGACCGCCACCGTGCGGAGTCCGAGAGCGCTGGCGCTGCGGATGATGCGACAAGCGATCTCGCCGCGGTTCGCGACCAGCACGGTGTCGAACATGCCGCGGGCCTACGGCGTGACGATCATGCGGATCGGCGTCGGATTGAAGCCGTTGCAGGGGTTGTTGATCTGCGGGCAGTTGGACACGAGGACGAGCGTGTCGACGTCGGCACGCAGGGTGAGCGAGAGGCCGGGCGCGGAGATGCCATCGACGATGCCGAGCGTCCCGTCCTCCTCGACCGGCACGTTCATGTACCAGTTGATGTTCGAGATCAGGTCGCGCTTGCCGAGCCCCCACTTCGCGCCCTCGGCGAGGAAGTTCTCGACGCACGCGTGCTGGTGCTTGGTTTGGTGGCCGTATCGCAGGGTGTTCGACTCCTTCGAGCACGCGCCCCCGATCGTGTCGTGGCGCCCGACCTCGTCGGCGACGATGGTCATGAGCGGGTTCCCCAGGTTCGAACGCAAGACGCTCCCCGTCGTGAGGAATACATTCCCCTGGGCAACGATCGTGTCGGGGGCGCTGTAGCGCTCGGCGGTGTCGCCGGCCTTGTAAAGGAGGAAGTCGACGGCCTGGTTGCCTTCGAGGTCGATGATCTGAAGCGTCGCCTCTGCGGGCACGACCGCCGACCACGGGGCGCAGGCCGCGACGGCCTCGTCGATCACGCGCGCGCCCGCCAGTAGTCGGCGGTGTTCTCGAACGCGCGCTGGCGCTCCGGGGTCGAGGTCCACAGCGGATCATCGGGGGCGGCGGCCTGTCCTCGCCACGCCAGCACCTCGAGCGCCGTCACCTCGGGCTCGGGACGCGGGTCGACCGGGTGGGCGACATCGGCGAGGAGGACGACGACTGGGAGCTCGCAGCGCAGCGTCACCGCGCGTCCCGCGCCGGCACTACCGAGCCAGTTCAGCGACCCGTCGCCCCGGACGCGAACGCCCTGAAAGAGCGACACGCTCGGCGGCAGATCGCGGGGGCCGAGGCCGTGCTTGGCCGCCACATTGACGAACCGCGCCCGGGCGGCGGGCCCGCCGCCGCACAGGGCATCGTGGCGGCCAGAGTCGTCGGCGACGATGGTGGCCAGCACCCGCCCCTGGTCGGAGAGCAGCGGGTGCCCGACGCCTAGGTAGGCCTGCCAGGGAATCTTCACCGTGTCCGCCACGTTCAGGCGCTCCCACGGCTGATCGGCGTTGTAGAGGAGCAGGTGGGCGCACGCCTGCCCCTTGAGATCGCGCAGGCGCAGGTGGGTCCCCCGCGCCAGCACCTTCGAGGTGGCGCCCCCGGGGGCGACGACCTCGGCCCACGTCAGCTTCGAGGCCGCGACGCCCTTGGGCGGGTCGGGCCACGCGCTCGCCGGCAGCGTCGGCATCGTCTCGACCACGGCCCCACCCTGGGCGCGGGCGTGCTCCCGTGCCGCCCAGGTTGTCTCGGTCGAACTCAAGAGGCGCTTAGTGATACCAAAACTCGGAGGTCGCCCACTCGACCGGCGCTTGTTCGCCGCCTGAGGTTGCATTACGCCGACGGGAGGTAGAGACTAGGAGCAGATGGGGCCACGTAGCGCACGGAATGCCCGGTGCATGTCGAGGGGGGGTCGGATGGTTCACCTCGCGCTCGCCGCAGTCGTTCTCGCGTTCGTTGCTGCCGTCCCGTCCCAGGCCCGCGAAGTGCGGCTCTCGGGCAGCGTCTCACCGGTGCTGGCCCGGTCCACGCCGGATGTGGCCGGTGCGCCCCGGACGCTGACGCTGACCGTGGTGCTCAGGCGCCGCGACCAGCGCGGCTTCGATCGCTTCCTCAAGGCCGTGCAGGATCCTCGCTCGCCGCGCTACCGGCATTTCGAAAGCCAGGCTCAACTGACGCGCCGGTTCGGTCCGAGCTCACGAGCGTACGCGACGGTGCTGGCGTTCCTGCGCCGCGGCGGCCTGAAGCTGCTGCAAGGCTCGGCCAACCGCCTGACGCTGACCGTCGCCGGAACCCGCTTGCAGGCGGAACGCCTGTTCGGGGTGCGCATCGGCGGCTTCCGGAGCATGAGCGGCAAGCGGTTCTACGCCAACGATCAGGGTCCCGCGCTGCCCGCCGCGATCGCGCCGGACATCCAAGCTGTGATCGGGCTCTCGAGCCTGGACCAGCCGCTGATCCCAAGTCCGGTGGACCAGTCGGCGCCCCCACAGGACCCTCCGCTGCTTACCTGGGGCCCTTGCAGCCTCACGCTGAAGCAGCTGATCCAGCTGGGCAATCCATGCAGCGATATTCTCGCCGATGCGTGCTGGGAGATCATCAAGAACCCCAAGAAGCTTGCCGACGAGCGCGGCACGGCAGGGATAAAGTGCGCCGCGGGTGAGCTGAACCTGATCGCGAAGTACGTCAGTTCCCTCAAACCGGCCAGGCGCATCTCGCACCGTGGAGGTGCGAGCGCACTACCCGCGGCGCTGATCGGGACGGGCCAGAAGATCGGCCTGCTGGAGTTCGCCAACTACCACCCGAGCGACGTGAGCGACTATCTCGCCTTCGCCGGATTGGACCCGAGCCAGATCAACAACCTGAGCGAGAAGGACGTCGCGGGCGGCGCCGGGCCCCCCGTGGGGGCGGGGGAGACAGAGGCGCTGCTGGACATCGCCGCCGCGCTCACTCTCGCTCCTGGGGCCCACGTCGTCGTCTACGACGCCCCGTTCAGCGGCGGCGCGAGCTTCCAGACGATGTTCAACGCGATGATCGGCGATGGAGACACGGTCATCTCCAACAGTTGGAGCGCGTGCGAGGACCAGGCCTCCGTTGCCGACGTGCAGAGCATCGACCAGCTCCTTGCGGGGGCGGCGGCGTCCGGTATAAGCGTGATCAACGGCAGCGGCGACAGCGGCGCCACGTGCCTGGACGGCAGCCCGAACACGATCGGAGTGCCGGCGGACTCGCCGCACGCAACCGCGGTCGGCGGCACCAGCGCGACGCCGGGCCCCGGGGGCACCTACGGCGCGGAGCACTACTGGTCCGGAGGCGCGGACAACCCGCCAACCGGACAGGGCGGCTTCGGCGTCAGCCGCTTCTTCCCCGTCCCCTCCTACCAGAACGGGTTCACCGCAGCGAGCGGGCGATCGATCCCCGACGTGGCGCTGAACTCCGACCCGGCCCATGGGTACGTCCTCTGCCAGGCCGACAACGGCGGATGTCCCGACGGCCAGCTGCACGGGGGGACCAGCGTCGCAGCCCCGATGATGGCTGCCTTCGTCGCGGACCTGAGCACGACCGTCGGTCACCGGCTCGGCGAGCTCAACCCACTCCTCTATCCGCACGCTGGTGCGTTCCACTCGGGCGCCGGCATGGGCAGTAACTTCGCGCACGTCGGTCTCGGAAGCCCGAACCTCGACGTGCTCAGCCTCGCACTGAGCGGAGCGAGCGCCGGGCCGGTCGACCAAGCATCATCGGACCTCAGCGGAATCCCGGTTACGGGTGTCTCGGGGGACGGCACCACGCACGACACGCTCGTCGCCACCCTCAACGACGCAAACGGCAACTCGGTCGCCGGCAAGCACGTGACCCTGGCCGCGAGCGCGGGCACACACTCGACGATCGCTAACCCGACGGGTGTGTCCACCACCGACAACGGCACCGTTACCTTCAAGGTAAGCGACACCGTTCCCGAGACGGTCACCTACACGGCCACCGAGACCGATGACGGCGTGACGCTGTCCTCCTTCCAGGTCAACTTCGTCACGCCATCCGCTGCCGCCGCGGGCATCTCGGCCAACCCCACCACCGTAGTCGCGGACAACACCAGCACCTCGCAGATCACGGTCACCCTGCACGACGCCAACGACAACCCGGTGTCGGGCAAGCAGGTCACGCTCGCTCCCGGCGGCGGCACGCACTCGACAATCAATGGGCCCTCGCCTCTGACGACCGACGCCAACGGCCAGGCGAAGTTCACCGTCTCGGACTCGGTCGCCGAGTCGGTCACCTACCGCGCGACCGACGTCACCGACGGCAGCCTCCCCTTCCCGGGCACCGTGACGGTCCAGTTTACCAACCAACCCAACTCGACCAACTGCTTCAAGAACGGCCCACCGACCCCCGCTACGGGCTTTGCCGCCACCAGCTATGTCACCGGCTTTCCCCTGGACATCTACAACTGGGGGTGCTTGGCGCCGATAGGCGAGGCCTTCGACGCGTCGGGGAATCTCTACGTGGTCGACGTTCCCAACCAGGTTCTCTACCGCTTCCCGCCCGGGGGAGGCGTCGCGGGCGCACTCACCGAAGTCGGTCCGCTCCCGACCAACGCCCAGGACAACAACGGCGGCGTCATCGCCGGGATCGCCTTCGGCCCCGACGGCAGCCTGTACGCCACGACCCAAGGGGGTTTCGAGGGCTCGGGGGGCGAGGTCATCCAGATCAGCCCGACCACGGGGGCGTTCGTCCGCACCGTCGTGCCCTACAACGGGTTTGGCAGCACCGACTGCGCCACCGGAATCGCACCGGACCCGATCAGCGGCGACCTGTTCATCACCGAGCCGCGCTGCACCCTCCTGGGCGGCGAAGGGTACGTCAATCGCATCTCAGGCCCGACGAGCGCGTCACCGCCGCTGTCGCATTACGCGACGCCCGGTCCGTCGGACGGCATCACGATCGCCGCCGACGGAACGATCTTCGTCGCCCACGAGGGCGGCATTGTCGACAAGATCAGCCCGACCACCGGGACTCAGCCGGCCACCTTCACCCAGGTCGCCCACGTGCTCGACAGCTCCATGCAGAACGCGCCCATCGACGGCATCGCGGTGGGCGAGGACCCCGGCTCCACCCACGCGGCGTTCCTGTACGTCAACCGCAACGACGGGATCATCACCAAGCTCGACCTGTCGACCGACCCGCCGACCCAGACCGACATCTTCAGCGGCGGGTCGCGCGGGGACTTCGTCACCGTGGGCCCTGACGGCTGCCTGTACGCCACCCAGACCGACTCGATCCTCAAGCTCACCAATGCGGACGGCTCCTGCTCGCTGAGCTCGACGGCGGTGGCGCCGCAGCTCGGGCTCGCTCCGACCACCGTCTCCCCGCCGCCGACCCAGGGCGGATCCCAGACCCTCACCGCTACCCTGAGCAACACGGCCCCGCTGTCGGGCGTGCCAGTCACCTTCACGGTTACCGGCGCCAACTCCCAGACGGCGATCGCTCACACCGATGCCAACGGACAGGCCAGGTTCACCTACGAGGGGGTGCAGTCCGGCGAGGACCGGATCGTCGCCAGCGCGACGGGCGGCAGCACGCCGGTGAGCTCGACCCAATCGACGATCGACTGGACACCGGGCCCGCACACCACGGCCCTTGACCTCAACCTGGCCCCCACCGGCGGCCCGATCCAGACCAAGGCGACGATCACTGCCGTCCTCGACGACGTCACCGCCAGTCCGATCGCCGCGATCCCCGGTGCGACGGTGAAGCTGTCGCTCGGCGGCCAATCCTGCATGGCGACGACCGACGCAACAGGACGTGCGACATGCACGGTGCTGCCCACGGCATCGCCGGGATACCAGCCCCTGACCGCCACGTTCGCAGGCACGTCCGGCCTCGCACCGAGCTCAGCGTCCCAGACGTTCTTGCTCAGCTCAGAGCTCCAATCGGTGCTCACCTACGCCGGCGCGACGAGCGCGACCGACGGCGCCACGGCCGCGGTCAGCGGCCAGCTCACCCTGGCCAATGGCGGGGCCCTAGCGGGCAAGCCGGTGACGTTCACCCTCGGCAGCGGCAGCACCGCGCAGTCCTGCAGCGCCAACACCGACGCCACCGGCGCAGCCGGCTGCACGATCGCAAGCGTCAACCAGTCCGCCGGCGCCGTTCCCATGCAGGCCGAGTTCCCCGGCGACAGCACAGATGCCGCCGCGTTCGCGAACGCCACCGTCAACGTCATCGTCGCCAGCACGCAGCTCCAGTCCGTGCTCACCTACACGGGCGCGAGGAGCGCGACCAACGGCGGCACGGCCGCCGTCAGCGGCCAGCTCACCCTGGCCAACGGCGGAGCATTGGCGGGCAAGCCGGTGACGTTCACGCTCGGCAGCGGCGGCGCGAGCCAGACTTGCTCAGCGACCACCGACGCGGGCGGCACGGCCGGCTGCACCATCGCGAGCGTCAACCAGCCCGCCGGGGCCGTCCCCGTGCAGGCCAAGTTCCCCGGCGACGGCACAGACGCCGCCGCGTTCGCGAACGCCACCATCAACGTCGCCGCTGCCAGGGCCGGCGTGCCCGTGAACACGGTGCCGCCCGCGGCCAGTGGGACCCCGAAGGCGGGCCAGATGCTGTCGTGCTCCACCGGCGCATGGAGCAACAGCCCGACCCGCTTCGCCTACCAGTGGAGCCGCGACGGGACGCCCATCGCGGGCGCGAGCACGCAGACGTACACGGTCCAGACCGGCAATGAGGGTCTCACGCTGACGTGCACGGTGGCGGCGTCAAACGCCGCCGGTTCGGGGTCCCCGGCGACGAGCCACGGCGTGGCAGTCCCGGTGCCGTTTGTACGCCGCTGTCCTCGTGCCACGGGCCAGTTGCACGGCCGCACGCTCGGGCTGGCGCGCCTCGGGATGACGCGGAGACAGGCGCGCAAGGCGTTCACGCACAGCTCCAACCGCGGCAAGCGCTTCGAGGACTTCTTCTGCCTGACCCCGATTGGTGTGCGCGTCGGCTACGCGTCGGACCGGCTGCGCAAAACGCTCTCTCCCGGCGAGCGAAAGCGGGTGCGGGGACGTGTCGTGCTCGCGCTGACTGCAAACGGGTTCTACGCGCTCCGCGGCGTGCGCCCGGGCGCCACGCTGGCGGTGGCGGCGCGCACGCTCCGAACCGGGGCTCCGTTCCATATCGGCGTGAACTTCTGGTACATGGCGCGGAACGGCACCTCGACCGCCGTGCTCAAGGTCCGCCACGGGATCGTCCAGGAGGTCGGGATTGCCGATGCGCGGCTCACGCACAGCAAGAAAGCTCAGCGAGCCTTCATCACGAGCTTCTCCTGAGCGCGACACTCGAGCGCATGCTTTTTGCGCGCCGGCCTCATCACCCTCCGAGCTCGGCGTCTGGTAGCGTCGCCGGTCGTGCGGAGGCTGTCGCTGCTGATCATCACCGCCCTGATGATCTTGGGCGGGGTGGGGACCGCCCAGGCGGCGGGAACCGGCACGTTGTCGCTGACGCCGAACAGGGTGTCGGCGGCCTCGAGCCTCTCGGTCTCGCTCACCGGCCTCTCGGCAGGCTTCTCGGGACTTCCCAGCTCGGTCGCGTTGACGCTCCAGCCGGGCTTCGCCTCGAGCACCAAGTCGGTATCGGTGCTCTGCACCGCGAGCCAGTCGAGCAGTAGCAGCTGCCCGGATGCCAGCAAGATCGGCACCGGATCGGTGGGAATCGACTTCTTCGGCTCGCCCTTCATGGTACCCCTGAAGATCTACCTCGGCGACCCGCTCCAGACCGGGGACATCGCCTCGGTCATCCTCAGCGGATCCCTGTCCGGCACCACCGTGACCGTCTCGGGCCGTCTCTTCGCTCCCGCCGCGGGTGGGCTCGAGCTGCTCCTCTCAGGGTTCCCGTCGGTGCCCGTGACCCTCGACTCGGTCACCATCACCGCCTCGGGGACGCAGACCGTGCCGAAAACGGTGACCAAGACCGTGACCAAGATCAGATTCACGGGCAAAGGCAAGCACCGACAGCGGCACAAGCACAAGCACAAGGTCACGAAGACGACCAAGACCATCTACTCGGTCATCACCAACCCATCGACGTGCACCGGCATGTGGACGGGCAACGCCACCTTGACCTATTCGGGCAGCCAGAACGTCCTGCCGCTCAGCGCGCCCTGCACGCCGTAGCCGAGTCGGCGCGCGAAGCCCAGCTCTTCGAGCACCAGTTCGGCAGCAGCGTGGCGGCGGGTTGATTACGGTATCGCCCGCTCGACCGCCACCGCGGTCGCACCGCTCCGCGGCGGCCGGGTCCGGGGCAACCGGCAGCGGTAGCGCTCAGGCGCGCTTGGTGTCCCGGGCGGCCCGCAAGATCGCCTCGAGCGAGCGTTCGACATCCTCACTCGTGGTCGCCCAGTTCGACACCGAGATGCGCATCGCGCCCATGCCGTGCCAGGTCGTACCGCTCAGCCAGCAGGTGCCGTCGTTCTGGACGGCTTCGATCACGGCGCGCGTATAGGCGTCGTGGTCGCCGGCCTCGTCGAGGAAGCGGACAAGGACCTGGTTGAGCACTACATCGTTGAGGATCTCGACGCCCGGGGTCGCTCCCAGGATCTCGGCGAAGCGGCGCGCATGGGCGCAGCAGCGCTCGACCAGCTCGGCGACCCCGGAGCGACCGAGCGAGCGGATCGCCGCGTAGAGGGGAAAGCCGCGCGCGCGACGCGAGAAGTCTGGGTTCCAGTCCAGCTCGTCGCGAGGGCCGTCGGCGTCGGACTGGATGAGATATCCGGCGCGGACGGTCATCGCGGCCTGGTGTGACTCCGGGTGGGCGCACAACGCGATCCCGCTGTCGTAGGGGACGTTGAGCCACTTGTGCGCATCGGTCGCCCATGAGTCGGCGCGTTCGGCACCGGCGACGACGTGACGCAGGGCCGGGCTCGCCGCCGCCCACAGACCGAAGGCGCCGTCGATATGGAGCCAGGCTCCCGCCTCGTGCGCGATATCGGCGACCTCCTCGAGCGGGTCGACGGCGCCGGTGTTGACGTTGCCGGCCTGAGCGCAGACGATCGTCGGTCCATCGAGGCCGGCGAGCGCCTCGCGGAGCGCATCGGGCAGCATGCGCCCCTGCTCGTCCGCCGCTACCGCCACGATGCACGCGGAGCCGAACCCGAGGAAGCGCAACGCGCGGTCGACGGTGGTGTGGCGCTCGGCGCCAACCACGACGTGAACGGCCTGGGCGCCGATCAGCCCGCGCTCGTTGACATCCCACCCCACGCGGGCGTAGACGCTATGGCGCGCGGCGGCGAGCGCGGTGACGTGCGCCATCTGGCATCCGGTCACGAACCCGAACGACACCCCGTGCGGCAGTCCCAGGAGCTCGGCCGTCCAGGCGCCCGCGATCTCCTCGACGACGGCCGCCGAAGGCCCGCACACGTACAGCCCGGAGTTCTGATCCCACGCCGACGTGAGCCAATCGGCCGCCATCGCCGCCGGCAGCGTCCCGCCGATGACGAAGCCGAAGTACCGCCCGCCCGGGCTGGCCACGAGACCGGGCTCAGCCGCCCTGGCCAGGTGATCGATCACCTCCCGCGGATCGGTGGGCATCTCCGGCAGCGGACCGCCGAGGCTCGCGCGGAGCTCGTCAACGCCGGCGCCCCAGCCCACCGGCCGCTCGGGGAGCCGCTCGAGATAGTCGGCGGCAATTTCCGCCGTCTCCTGGAGCAGTCGACGGATGGTCATCGGCACCAGGCTAACGACGAACCGGCCTCGCGGCCTCCATATACATCGGTTCGAGCACGCACCGCTGGTCGAGGTCATCTGGCACGGCTTTCAACTCGACCCTCTGAAGGGGCGCGCGCGCAAGACCGTCGCCTAGGTGATCGCCCGCTCGCTCGAGGCTTGACGCTGACGCGGAGGTAGCCTTAGCCCATGCACGGATCGCGGCTCCTCGGGTGTTCCTCTGTCCTCAGCCGCTTCGAGCAACGCGGGCCAAGGCACGCTGTGGGGCATCGTCGCGGTCCTCTTCCACGGCCGACCCTAAGCGCTCAGAGATCCGCGAGGACGCGCTGAACGTCGAGATGCCCGGTACGCCGAGAGCTCTCGACGTCCCGTGGCCGCGGCATGTCCAGGGCCGGACCGATGTCGGCGTACTCGAGCATTTCGAGCCGGTGGCGGAGCGCGTAGGCGCGTTCGGCGAGCGGTCCTCCGAGCATCGACATGGCCACGATCGCGCGGACGGCTTGATCGATGTCGCGTGTGCGGATGCGTCCGATGTCCCGCTCGAGGGCGTGCACGAAGCCCTCGCAATGCTGATGGGCTTGGCCCGGGAAGCCGAGTTCGCCGAGCAGCTTGGGGTCGTAGGCTCGCAAGAGCTCGGCGAGCGTGAGCCAGTCGGCGAAGCGCTCGAGGCAGGCGCGGTCTGAGAAGTCGGGTGCACTCGCGGGCAGGAGCTCCGCCCAGGTGACGCCGAGCGCCGGCGGGGGCGGAGGCGGCGACAGCCGCCGTCCCACCGCCAGCCACGCCTCGAGCACCGGAACGGCGATGGGGACACGAGCGCTCTTCCACATGTTGGTGAGACGCACAAGCACCGCCCGGACCAGCGCCTCCCGCTCCGCTCGGTCGGGGACCACCTCTCGTCCCGCACGCGCCGAGCGCAGCGCGTCGAGCACTCCGATCAGCTCCGCCTGCTCCAAGTCGGGCGCGAGCTCGTAGAGACGATCGGTCAGCGCGTCCCAGTCGGCGTCGCGCTTGAGCAACGGCAGGCGCCGCCTTCCCCTTGCCCCGCCGGCGGAGGAGAGCGCGAGGAGCGCACCGTGGACCGCGCAATGGCGCAGGAAATGGACACGAGCTTCCGCGTCCGAGCTCAAGTGCTCGATCACCAGATCGCGCCAGCTCGGATGAACCCAGGTAACCTTCACACGAGCATCCGGAGGAAATGGTCCGTGAGACGGTCGATGAGCTCGGCGGGCGGCCGCGCCAGCGCGCCATCGTGGTGCCGGCGCAGTGCACCGAGCAGATCGCGCTCGCTGACGGGACCGGGAGGGGTGTCCAGCATCGCGATCAGCAAGTCGCGATGCTCGACACCGAGCGCCGCGAACGAGGTCGCCATCGCCTCCGTCGCCGTCGTGAGCTCGCTGCCGACGATTTCCGCCAGCTCTACCGTGCCCGGCAGCACCTTCGCTCTGGCCACGAAGCGGCGAATCCGCTCGGGCGTGAAGTGTGGGTGCGCGACGATCTCGGGGCCGTGGAGACGGATCGCCATGCGGGTGTCCTCGGGCAGATCGGCGGCCTTGGCGTGCCGGAAGAGGATTAGCGTCTTCTCGCCCGGATCGAGCTCGCTCGCGTCCACGAGCACTTCTCCCGGCGCCGGGAAGCGCTCCGCGCCACGCTCGCGGTGAAGCCGACCAAGCCCCGCCCGCAGCGGTGCCGGCCGTGAGGTCCAGATCAGCCAGTGGCGGTCATCGAGGGCACGCAGGATGCGCTCCATCTCGAGCGCCCACCGCTCCGCCGCATCGGGCCGGTACTCCGTCGAGCCGAAGGCATCGTCGGCGATGAAGACCTGCGCCCGGTCACCATCGAACACTCGCCAGACATCCTCGGGACGGACGCACTCGTGCGCCTCCCAGCCGGCGGTCATCTGCGCCAAGCCGATCATCTGCGCGATCGCGGTCTTGCCCATCTCCGGAGGCCCGGTCAACACCGCAAACCGGTGCCCGTCGAGCACCTCGAGCGCGCGCCCATAGGCGCGCGTGGGGACGAATACCGAAGCAAGTCCCTGAGCCGCCCCGGAGTCCAGGGACGACCTCTCCGCTACCTCTGGCTCGATCAGGTCGTCGAGGTCGCGCAATCCGAGCACGGACGGCATGGCACGCCGAAGCTCAGGACGGGCGTCCACCCTTGCCCCAAGCTCCCGCTGGCCCAGCACGCGGACGCGGACCTTGGAAGGGCCGAGGACGTGGGCCACGTGCATCGAGAAGCGGACCGGCACGCCCACGTTGGTGAGCAATACGAACGAGCCGGCCACCGCAAAGTCCTCGGGCCGATCGAAGGCGAGCGCGCCGACGGCAGCGAGAAGATCCTCCCGGCGCCCGGTCCGAACCCACGCGCACTGCACCAGCACCGGCGCCCGCATGACCGAGGCCGCCAAGGGCGGCCCAACTGGAGCGCCGCTCAAGACCGACCGGGAGCGATCCGCCTCACCCCGCCACGCATCGGTGGCGATCCCCGCCTCGAGCTCGAGGAGCACCGCGCACAGCTGCTCGAACTGGAAGAACCCCAAGCGATCGAAGGCGTACGCCACCTAGGAAGTGTGACCGGTTTCCGGCCGCGCGAGTGGTAATGTCACAGAGGTGAAGCGCCGGAATGGGGACCTCCTGGCAGCGCCGACCGCGGCTGCCGTCGCGGTCCACGAATGAGCGCCACGCGCCGGGCCCCGCGACTGGCCTCATCTGTTCCCGCTCCCGTCGCCCTTTCCGTCCCCGCTCCGTCTCCTCCGTCGCTGTTGCCACTGCCCGCGCTCGCGCACCTCACCGCGGACGATGTCGAAGCCATCGGCCGTGAGTTCGACGCGATCCGAAGCGACGTCGTCGCCCGCCTGGGTCGCCAGGACGCCGACTACATCCGCACGGTCATCAAGGTCCAGCGCGGCCTCGAGGTCGCCGGCCGGGCCTCACTTCTCTTCTCCCGGCGCCGGACTCCCTTCGTCCTCGGCACTGCCCTCCTGACTCTGGCCAAGGTCCTCGAGAACATGGAGATCGGCCACAACGTGATGCACGGCCAGTACGACTGGATGAACGACCCGGCGATCAGCTCGCGGACCTGGGAGTGGGACGCCGTCTCCACCGCCGCCTCGTGGAAGCACGCACACAATTTTCAGCACCACACCTTCACCAACGTGATCGGAAAGGACCGCGACCTCGGCTACTCCGCGATGCGGGTCGACGCCGACCAGAAGTGGCACCCGGTCCACCTCACGCAGCCGATCTACGGCGTCGCCGTCGCCCTGATCTTCGAGTGGGCGATCGCCGTCTACGACATGGAGCTCGACGCCGTCCGCCGCGGCGAGAAGTCCTCAGAGCAGGCCCGCGCCGAGATCGAAGGATTCCTGCGCAAGGCCGGGGGGCAGATCGCCAAGGACTACCTCCTGTGGCCCGCCCTGTCGGGCCGCGGGGCCGGCCGGACCGCGCAGGCCAACCTGATCGCCAACGTGGCACGCAACGTCTGGGTGCACACCATCGTCTTCATGGGTCACCTCCCCGAGGGCGCGGAGACGTTCACCGAGGCGCAGGCCGCCGACGAGACACGGGGCCAGTGGTACGTACGTCAGCTCGTCGGCTCCTGCAACCTCGACGGGACCCGGCTCTTCCACATCATGAGCGGCAGCCTGTCGTATCAGATCGAGCACCACCTCTTCCCCGACATCCCGAGCTACCGCTACCCAGAGCTCGCGCCGAGAGTCCGCGCCGTGTGCCGTCGGTACGGCCTGCCCTATAACAGCGGCCGCCTCGGCAAGCAGTACCGGTCCGTGGTACGGAAGATCCTGCGCTACTCGCTGCGCTGAGAACCTGGCCTCGACTGTCTCATCGTCTCGGGCGTGCGACCCCAAGCAGCCATGGAAGCTCTTCGCCCGGGGACGGGAAGCGTAATGTCCGCCATCGTCCCCCTGATTACCGCGACGCCCTATTCGTAGCGCTCTGCAGGTGGCCGACGCGCCCTTGCCTGTGCGACGCTTGACGGGTGCGCTCACCCAAGCGACCGGACCGACGTCCCTTCGGGCCGGGGCCGTACGTACTCGGCGTGCGGCTGGACCCCTCGGTCGGTCGGCCGCCAGCCACGTATCCGTTCCTGCCGGCAGTACATGATCTCCCGGCTTTTCGCCCCGATCGACAGGTGACATTCCTCGTCGGTGAGAACGGATCCGGAAAGTCCACCCTCGTTGAGGCGATCGCCGTCGCGTCCGGGTTCAGCTCCGAAGGAGGGCCGATCGGATCCGAGCTCGGTCGCGCACCGAAAGCGTCGGTCAGCGAGCTCGGGGACATGCTCCTGATCGACGGTGGCCCCAACAAGCCGAGCGGCGGCTTTTTCCTGCGCGCGGAGAGCTTCTTCAACGTGGCCGCGATGATCGACGGGCTTGACCTCGTCGAGGTGTACGGCGGCCGGCCGATGCGCGCCCAATCGCACGGGGAGTCGTTCCTCGCACTCGCCTCGAACCGGTTCGGGCCCAACGGACTCTTCATCTTCGACGAGCCAGAGGCCGCTCTGTCGATCACCAGCCAGCTCGCCTTCATCGCCCTCATGCACCGCAGCGCCGGGATGGGCTCGCAGTTCATCGTAGCCACCCACTCTCCGATCCTGCTCGGATATCCGGACGCCGCCGTGTACGAGGCGAGCGAGGACGGGTTGGAACGAATTGACGCCGAAGACGCGGACGCCGTCAGGCTCACCCGCGATTTCATGCGCGCACCCGAGCGCTTCCTGCGCCACCTGTTCGCCGACACCGAATCCGCCGAATGACCGGGCGCCCCCACCGGGGCGTTAGATGGCGAGCAGGTCGTGCACGACGTACGGGCTGTGGACGAGAAATCCGTTCGGATCCTCGTTGGCCTCCCGCAACACCGCCGCCATGGCCTCTCTCACCTCTTCGCCCACGCCGGCACGCTCGATCACGGGCCGCGCCGCAACCGCCATCGGGTGCTCCCGGGCCCCGAGGAGATATGCCTCCGGCGAGTGATCGCGGACCGGGAGAAGAGCCGGCATCGTCGCCTGTAGCGTGAGCCCGGCCTCCTCGGCGAGGGGACCGAGCGCGTTCGGATCAGACCAGGCGAAGCGCGCCGATCGAGGAGCCCGGCTCACGCGAGCGACGACCCTGCCCATCGCTCCGATCATCGCATCGATCGGGCCGGCCGGGATCCAGGCGGTCATGAGCATCCGTCCGCCAGGGCGCAGGACGCGGCTGACCTCACGCAGCGCTTGTGCCGGCTGGGGGGCGAAGATCAACCCGAAGATAGAGACAACGAGGTCGGCGGTGGCGCTGGCCACGGGCAGATCGGCCAGGTCACCTTTGCGAAAGTCGATCTCCAGTCCTTGAGCCCGCGCGCGTTCATGCGCCACGTCAAGGAGCCGCGACGAGCCGTCGACCCCCACTACTCGTGCCCCACGCCCGGCGGCCAGCAACGCGGCGTTTCCGGTTCCGCACGCCAGGTCGATGACGTCTACATCGCCGGACAGCAGGGCCCGGTCCACGACGGTCGCTGATACCGGCTCAAGCTCGGACGCCGTCCGCTCATACGTGCCCGCTCCCCAATCAACCATGCTACGTGGCCGCCCTCCCACTTCAGTTTCGATGGGCAATCGCGATCAGGTTTCCGCACGTGTCCTCGAAGACCGCGGTCGTCGCCGGCCCGATGTCGGTGGGTTCTTGGGTGAAGCGAACGCCTAAGGATCGCAACCGCTCGCATTCGGCGTGCACGTCATCTACGGCGAAGGATGTAAATGGGATTCCGTCGTCGACGAGCGCGTCCTTGAAGGGCTTGACCGCGGGATGCGCGTCGGGTTCGAGCAGTAACTGGGTGCCATTGGGTTCACCCGGAGGCACAAGCGTAAGCCAGCGGTATTCGCCGACCGGGAGTTCCTCCCTCTTCTCGAAGCCGAGGATCCCGGTATAGAAGCGGAGCGCCTGGTCTTGATCGTCGACGTAGACGCTGGTGAGGTGGAGCCTCATGTTGTCTCCTTGTCGTGGTCGGGCCGCGACCGCCGCTCGGCTATCGCCCGCAGTGGCTCCGGCGTTATCGAGTGCACCTTGTAGCGGCCGCTGCGCCGGCGCTCGACCAACCCTGCCGCCTCGAGCGCAGCGAGGTGTTGCGAGATCGCCTGGCGCGTTGATCCGGGCCCGTGCTCGGTGGCCAGCCGTGAGCAGATCTCGAACAGGGTCTGGTCGTCGCGCCGCCACTTGGATGTCAAGCCATGCTCGAGCGGTTCTCGACCGTCGTCGGCTCGATCCCCTCCCCCTCGGGCAGCGTGAAGCCGAGGATCTGCGCGTAGAAGCTGAGCTCCGCGTCGATCGCCCGCCGGATGGTTTCGGCTCGCCGGAAGCCGTGTTGTTCACCCTCGAAGGCGAGGTAGGCCACCGGTACACCCTTGCCGCGCAGCGCTTCGACGATCATCTCGGACTGGTTCGGTGGCACGACCTCGTCCTCCAGCCCCTGAAGCACGATCAGTGGACGGGAAAGCGCGTCGATGTTGTGAATTGGCGAGCGCTCGCGGTAAACCTCGCGCGCCTCGGGATACGGTCCGAGGAAGCCGTCGAGGTACCTGCTCTCGAACTTATGCGTCTCTTGGGCCAGAGCTTCCAGGTCAGCCACTCCGAAATAGTCGGCGCCCGCGGCGAACGGCGTGTCGTCACGCGCCAATGCCGCCAGCGTCGTGAACCCACCCGCGGAACCCCCGCGGATGCACAGCCGCGCCGGGTCCGCCAGGCGCTGTTCGGCAAGCCAGCGCACCGCGGCGATGCAGTCCTCGACGTCGACCACTCCCCAAGCACCCCGCAGCAGCTCACGGTAACTGCGCCCATAGCCCGTCGATCCCCCGTAGTTCACGTCGACGACCGCGAACCCCCTGGTCGTCCAGTACTGGATCTCGAGCTGCAGCAGGACCGCGGCGGCGCTCGTGGGCCCGCCGTGGAGAAAGACGAGCAGCGGCGGCAACTCGTCGTCCGGACCGGCAAACCTCGGATTCGTCGGTGAGTACAAGAGCGCGAACGCCGTGCGGCCACCTTCTGAGGGAAACTCGATCGGTTCGGGCACCGACACGTAGCTCGCCTCGACGCCCAGTTCGCCGAGGTCGCGGGGGAGCCGCAGCGGGGCTACCGACTCAACCCCGCCTCCGTCATCGAGGACGACACGCGAGACAGACATCTCAGCCGTCGGCGTGCCGGCGATCACCACCACTGCGGACCGGCCCGCGGATCGCACCGTCGAGACGCACGTGTAGGGCAGCTCCAAGTCGGTCACGGTGCCATCGCTGAGGCGGACCGCGAGCCCGTCGAATCCGTCTCGCGAGCGGGCGAACACGACCCGCGCGCCGGCCAACACCGCGTAGCGGCTATGTCCGAGCTGCCATTGCGGCACGCCAATGTCGGCGGCGATCTCCACCAGGGGTTCGACCGTCCCGTCATCCGGCGACCAGCGGTAGAGGTTCCACCAGCCGGTGCGGTCGCTGATGAACACCAACGACCCGTCGGGCTGCCAACACGGCTCCGACACCGACTCTTCGGGACCACCGGCCACGAGAACGTCGCGTCCACTGGACAGGTCGCGCACGCGCAGTCGAGAGCCATCCCAAGGCATGTTCGGGTGATCCCACTCAATCCAGCACAGCCGGTCTCCCGCCGGACTCCACCGCGGGCTCATCACGAACTCGGGGCCGGTCACGAGGACTTCGGGAGTCGACGGCCGATGCGCCGCCAGCCGGACAATCTCGTTGCGGACGTCAACCGCACGGCCGCTCGGCGAGTGCTGCTCGCGGACACAGGCTATCCACTCTCCGTCCGGAGTGAGGTCACCGTCGCCGTAGCGATGACCGCGGCGGATGGGGGGCTCCGGCACCAGCGCATCGACAGCGCCGGACTTCGGATCGAGCCGGTAGAGCCGCTGATCTTCCCAAGCGACGAACCACACGATCCCGTCGCGCGCCCACCAGGCTCCGCCGCCGTACTCGTGAACCGCGGTGCGGGCGTTCTGACCTTCCGGGAGCAGATCAGTGGTCGTACCGTCGGGCGACCGACGGACCAGCTGCGTGCGGCCGCCCTCGTCGGGACGGCCTTCGGACCAGATCACGTCCTCGCCATCGACACGAACGTCGCCCAGGCCAACCGCCGACGCGACCAGGACCGCCGAGCTGACGGGAGTCGGCCACGACCCGTAAGGCAGCACGTCTTGTTCAGGAACATCCCGCGACACGGTCGCCCAACGCTATCGATCGACCCGACCGAGGCGCTTCCTCGTGGGTAGTGTCCATCCGCCGCAAGTCGTTCGTCGTATGGGTGCAAGGCAAAAATCGGACCCCCGAGGAAGGTCACGATGCACCCGATGATGACCATGGCACGGGCAGACGAAATGACCAAGGAGCGCAGGACCGAGCGAGTGCGGTTCCTGCCGGGGCGGCCGGGGCTCGGGCCACGGCTGCGCCGGCGCGCGACTCCCTAGGCGGCGCCCGCGAGCGTTTGACATGCGCGAGACTGCAACACAAGAGCGAGGGATGAGCTGAGACGAGATACGTGCTGTTCGTGCGCCGTGATGAGTCGATCGAGCTCTTCTCCGAGGAGAAGGCCGCGATCGGACCTGAAGTCGAGGCGTGGGTGCGAGATGGAGGGACGCGGAGTGCCAACTCACCAGCGAACCGAGCAGGATGAGGCGTATGGTCCGCAACGCGTCAGGCTAGCCACCTACGACCGTGACACTTCTTACCGATGGTGCTCCATGACCGCTGAGTCCTTGCCTGGAAGTGCCACCCGTAACGCCGTTAGAAACTTCCACATTCGTGCGACGCTCCGGATGAAAACGCGCTCCCCTGAAGTATGAGCGCCCTTGATCCAAGGACCGAGTGAGATCGCGTCGATCCCCCGCTCCTTCGCGACTATGACTCCACACGCTAATCCCCCGTGCGAAGTGCCGACAATCGGCAAATCGCCGTAGACCTCTCTGTACGTATCGATTGCTGCCGCCAACAGGGACACTCGTCCTCCAGCCCCGAGTAGTACGTGTCGCCGGCTGCTCAGCGAACCTCGCCGCGACGTTGCGCGCCTGCGGCAGCCCGGTGGCCCAGTCACCGAGGACGAACACCTTCGCCGCGTCGCTCAGCCGGACCTCAGGGGAGTCGACGCAGACGGCGTGCTTGCCCTGCAGACCGGACACCAGCTGAACGAGCTTGGGCTCGAGGAAGCGGATTTCGCACGGCCCGAAGTCCCGGACGCGGCTGCGGAGCTCGTCGGCCCGGTGCTTCACCTCCTGCCATCGGCGATCGAGGTTGCTGAGGTCCGTTACGGCTCCGGTGAGCTCCGACTCGACGCACGTGGTGATGACCGACATGACTGGCTGACCGCCGGCTTGCGGGAGAGATAGGGTCGAGGACCCGATCGAGCAACTGCGGCTGGGGAGCGGGTGCCGTGATAACACCTTGCGTGGCGTTCTTGGCCAGCTGTTTGCGGCTGGCCCGCTCGAGACCGTTGGCCGGGAGCAGCGTGATCGCGTCCGCGATTGCGGTGTCGAGCTCGGCTCCCCAGAGCAGAACGCGCCAGAGCTGCCTTGACGGTCGATGTAGTGCACGACGTCGCTCGGCGCCGCCGCGCCCGCGGCGCCGGTGGGCGGACCGGCGTCGAGACTTGGACCTCAGTTGACCCTCTTGTCAGTGACTGATGCGCGCTCTTGGCGGCGTGCGCGGGGAGGACCGAAGCCAGATCGTCCAGCCACGAGCACAGCTTGGCGATCCGGTGGGGCGCGAACTCGTCTTTTATCGCCTCGACGCTGATCTGGTTCCGGCACGGTCAAGCCCGCTGCGCTGATCGCGGGCCCGAGCTTGGCGAGCGCCGCGGCGATCTGGTTTAGTGAGATAGTGGCATGCTCTCTGCTGTCGAGGCGGCCGATTCCGGGCAGATCATTCCGCGACACTGTCCGCGTCTTGGAATCCGGCCGGTAAAGCTCCGCCATCTGCCAGCCCAGTGCGAACGCCGCAGCCGCGTTGGGGTCCGGGGCGGGCTCCGCGGGCGGGTGCTGCGCGGTATCGACGACCGTATTGACCAAGGCGGTCAGCGCGTCCGACGGCGTGCCCGCCCCCTGGCTGGCACCTCCTGTGGCGGCCATTACGAGCCTTCGGTTGGGAGGTGCAACCGCTCAGCCGCTCGCGAACCCGGATGGATACGGAGATGTGACATAGCGACCCCCAAAATCGCTCGAGTTGATCCACTCGGCCCGCAAATAGCCTGCCGAGCAGCCATGCTGTGCCCAATCGCAGAGCCGGCACCCTATGCCCAGCTATCCGATGCCGACGCTATAGGGCGGGATGGTGGCTGTCAAGGCCGTTCGCCGGAGCAACGCCAACAGCCCACTGCGGTCGGGCCGGCCGCCTCAGTGCCGTGCCGGCGGGGTGTACTCGCCCACGGACACTGAGCCGTCTGCCGAGATCGTTAGCAGCTGTCCGGCCGACATCGTCGGCTGGACCGTGTCGCTCACCCACACGGTGACCTTGTCGATGGTCGGCAGCAGCGGTCCTGTGAATTCTCGCTCTGGATAGGCGACCTCGCCACCAGCGGCGATCGTCTGCTGCCCATTGGGAAGCGTGACCAACTGCAGCGAGTCGTCCGTGTTATAGAACTGGAGCTCGACTACCGAACTCGACAGGTTCCGTACGCGGTACCGGCGCTGTGGTGGAGAGGTCCACGCGCTCGGCGGAGGGCCGGGAGGCGACGGCGTCCGTTGCGCGATTGCGGTGGCGAGCTCGGCCGCGGTGAGCTGGTAGGCCTCCAACGTGTGAGGGCCGAATAGCGTAGATGCGCCCTCGTACTGCTGGGAGGAATACTCCTCGAGCGTCGTTACGTACTGTGAGTACTCGTTCGCGTACGTGGCGAGCGCGAGGTGGATGACGCCCGTGGCTGAGAGCGCGTCGAGGACCGTCTTCCGCACGCGCCTCCCTGCCATTGTCGTCAGCTCGCCGGGGACTCCCAGGATCGCCACGGTCCCTACCCGCAGCAGCTGAACCGGCAGCACTTGCGGCACGCTCGGGGGCGCCTCGAGGCCTGGCATCAGGACGGATGGCTTTGGAAGTTGGCCCTCGCGTTCGGGGATGGCTGTCGCTTGATCGATGACGGACACGCCGAAGATCACGCTTAGCCCCAACCCGGCGGCACTGGCGATAACGGCGTCAGCGGCCGTGATGTTGGCCGCCGTGATCCCTTCGTGAATGTCGAGGTCGGGGACGGGCACGCTGTCCTCGGAGCTCCCCGCCGCGAACGAGATCCCGAGCGCCGCCGGCCAGGTCCGCGCTCCGCCGCTTCCCATCGCGAAATTCGAGAAGTCAACGCGTGTGTGCCGGTGGTCGACCGGCCCCGTGACCTCCTCGGTGGCCTCCTGAAACAGTCGCTGCCCCACCTCGAACTGCTGACGACCGTGTTTTTCCATCTGCGCTCGATCGTGAATGCCGTCGGGTATATGGCCGAGCTCGACATTCCCCGAGACATCTCCGCCGTTGGCGTTCGCGAACGCGGCGACGAACGTCTCCGGCTGACTGCGGTCAGAACCCATATGCTGCTCGAACAGCGAACTTGCATAACCCTTGTTGTCACCACATACAAGCGTGTTCTTCTGGCCCCGATCGGTGGGGTGGATCGCATACCAGTTGAGCGCGCCGACCGGCCGCTCCTGGCCGGTGTCGTCGGCCTTCACGAACTTCAGCAGCAGCAGCTCGCGATCAGTGTCTGCGCCCCATTGATCACGCTCAGCCTGCGGGTTGCTGAGGTACGCAGGTTCCGAGCGGTTGCGCCCGCAGTCGACTACGTCGCCCCGGTTCACGTAGATCCGGCCGGAAGCCAGGTTGCCGTGTGCCTTCTCGACAGCCTGGGCGCAGCCGTCGGCGATGCAACTGACGGTGGCTTCGTCGCAGCCCCCGCGGGCGAAGTCGAAGTCGTAGAGCAGATTCCCCGAGAATCCTCCGGGCGCGCTGTGCGTGTGGGTCCCAGCGAGGAGGACGTTCTCTTCCGTATAAAGCTCCCCGTGGTTCGCCGCGAGACGTCTCAGCACCGCGTCCTTGACTCGCCTGGTGCCGGCCCAGATGTCGGCGACAATGATCGCGACACACGCGGCTGCCGGTCCCGCCGCCTGCGCGACCACAAACGCACGCGCATACAGCGGCGACTCCACGCCCGTCGTGATCTGATTCTGATCGGCCATGCCCTGCATCGGCAGCCCGACCGCAGGATCGGTTACCTCCGCGATCCCCGTTCCGATGTTGTACGAAAGCGCCACCTTGCTCCCCTTTCGTTGGACCAGCCCGAGACCGATCCAATCGATCGCCGTCCGTCGCCCAAGCTACCACCCCATTGAGCTACGGTCGTCTTGTGCTGCCGGGCCCCGACGGATTCCATCATCCCGGTGACGAGGGCGAGCTGGTAGCCCTCGTCAAGGCGGCTTACCGCGAAGGGCGCCAGCTTCGGGTGCGGGGGGCCGCGCATTCGGTTGCCCACGTCACCTACACCGATCCGCTCCCCGAGGCTCCGAACCGGGTCGATCAGCAATCGCCGCCCCCCGGCGACAACGTCAACATGATGCTCGACCGTTATCGCGGCTGGCGCGTGAAGGACAAGCAGCGGAAGCTGGTCGAGGCCGACGCCGGTGTCCATCTGGGGGCCGACCCAAGCGATCCCACCGGTGGCGCAACATTGGAGACGAGCCTCGTTTACCAGCCATGGGAAGGACAAGAGCTGGACGCTCTCCGACACGGGCGGGATTACGCACCAGACCGTGAGCGGCTTTACCGCGACCGGATCATCAGGTGGGTCGGTGCGGTTCTCGGCGGACGAGAACCCGTGTGGGGGTTTCGCGTGATCGATGGCACGAGGAAGCGGTGACGACCGTGGACGGGTGCGCGATGGCTCGTCGCGGCTCCTGGATCACCTCGCCGTCGTCCGCCAGCGAGCGCATCTGCGCGAGCGCGCCTTCGCGCTCGATCTCGGTCAGCTCGCGCCCCCACCAGCTCAGCTCGCCCGCGACCTCGGTCCTGAAGTCCGTGTGCGCTGCCAGCCGGGCCGCCACGGCCGCCGGATCGTTCACGGCCACGCGCGCCGTGATCAGCCGGAGGCGATGGCCGTCGGTGTTCGTCAGCTTCGGGCCGGCTGCGCGCCGGCGCCACACCTCCCCGGCGATCCCGGGGGCAGGCTACCGAGGATCTTGCTCATCAGCGCCGCGGTCTGCGGGTCGAGCGATTCGGCGATTGCGACGAGGACGCCGTGCGGCTCGGGCTCGCGGTGCCGACCGGAGCGCCGCCCGCGCTTGCCGGCCACCAACTTCGCGATCGCGACGCTCGCCTCGTGCACCCACTCGGCGGCACCGTCGCCCTCGGACGGATGCAACAGCACGACCGCGCCGGTGCTCCGCCAGACACCGTCGAGCGACACGAGCGCCCCAAGCAGCACGCTCCACCGACTGATCCCCGGAAGCTGCTCGGGCGGGATCGCCGCGTACCGGCGCACGCCCGTGACGATGTCGGTCAGCCACAGGCCCGGACCCGGCTCGGGATCGGAGATCTGCCAGATGCGGTAGGTCACGGTGCCCAGCCACTCGCGCGCCGCGCTCGAGATCTCCGGGGAAACGTCCGGGTCGGTCGCGAGCAGCGCAAGCGGCGCGCCCGACTGCTCGAGCCCAGGCGCGGGCGCGAGCGCGTGCCCGTCCCCCAATCCTCGTCGGCGTCACCGTCGAGCAGCCAGGCATGCTCCATCGCGAGCCGGAACAGCGCTTTGGAGCGCGCCCCGTCCTCGTCCGGCTCGAGCGCGAAGTCGTTCTCGGATTCGCCGCCCTCGGCCTCCTCCAGGTGCGCAATCCAGTCCCGGACGCCGCCTGCGAGCAGCACCTGCAGCTCCGGTCTGCGCTCCTCGACGAGGACCCGCATCGCGTCCCGCAGCGCGTACAGACCCCCACGGTCCGCGAACCTGTCGAGCTCCGCGCGTTCGGCACGACCTAGCTTCTCGCCCGCCCCCAGCCGCCGGTGTAGCCCCTCGAGCGCCCAGCCGCAGACATCCTGCGCGTCCTCGTCCTCGTCCTCGGGCTCGGCGAGCAGGACCTCCCGCGCGAGCTCGATCGCATCAAGGTCCCGTCCGGACGCAAGCATGTGCTGGGCGAACTCGACGGTCCCGTCCGGGGTCATGGTCGAATGCGCCGGCGACCTCGGCCGCGAGCGTCAGCGCGGTCACGCTCCCGGGCGCGAGCCGCTGCACCTCGGCCGCCACGGCCCTTGCTCGCTCCTCGGACCCGTCACGTCTCAGCCGGATCGCAAGGCCGGGCGGCGAAGGCAGATCCTCGAACTCCTCGACCATCAAGGCCGCGACGCGCTCCGGCGGCGTGTTCGGCGAGAGCGCCTCCTCCGAGCGGCTCCGGGCCTCGGCGAACACCAGCTCTGCCATGTGCTCCAGCTCCACCTCCGCGGACGGGTGCAGCGGCGCGCGCGCCCGCCGGGCCGGATGCCCTCCGGGTCGCCGCCTACGCTGCTGGCCGCTTGCACCTTGACTTCGCCATGCCTGTCCGGATCCTCGCCGATGGCCCGCAAGCGTACGCCGCCCACGCGACAGCTGCCCTGCAGGCCTTTACTGATAAGGTAAAGGGCATGGCGCGAATCTCGACCAAGAACCAGATCACGATCCCCGTCGCGGCGCTAGAAGAAGTCGGGCTGCACGCGGGCGAGCAAGTCACGATCGAGCCGGCCGGCGACGGTGAGCTGCGG
>JALYZL010000481.1 GCA_030948875.1 Actinomycetota bacterium | reverse complement strand
GTATAAGGCCGTATCCATATGATGCGCTGGGCGTGAACGTGTCCCACACCCACCGAGTGGTCCGATTTGCCTCCGTTCCGGAGGACCTGCTCCAATTGATGTATTGGTACAGCCTGCGGCTGGGTGCGGGCGCCGCCGGCAGTTTCGGTGGCTGACGCGCGACAATCCAACGCGCCGCGCGGCCCGGCACGAGCGACGCGCAGCTCGTGACCGGAGGGCAGACCGAATCGCTAGCTGGGAGCAGTTCTGACAGCAAGCACGGGCGCTGAAACAGAGGTCGGCCGCGACGCGCCTCGCCCGGCCCGGGCTTTCGCAACGCCAGTCGATGCGGCACTCGGGATCGACGTAGGTCAACGGTGCTGCTCCTGGGGAGCAGCGAGAGCCACCCGCCGGCTCGTTTCGCTCCTGCTTCCCTCGCGCGACGCGCATCGGCGGTCACCCATTCGCTCCCTTCGTATGCGCGGAGCTCGTGAATCCACCGGCCTCGGTGCTTGCAGGCTCCATGCAAGCGATCTGGTCGAAGCGGTAGCAGGCAGCGAACTCGTGCTGGCGCTCGCAGCGGACGAACACCGATAGTCCGACCTCGACAAGCCTGCTCGGCAGGGCGACGCCGTGGCGCTCGGCGAGGCGAAGGCAGGACGCGTGAACCTCGCGCCGGACGACCCGCCTCGCCACGGGCAGGAGCCGGTGCTTGCAGATTTATTGCACCCGGCAACCAGCGCGACCCGCCCACGAGGCCGAGTGCGACCGCCATGTTGGACCCTCGGTCACTCCTGCTTGGCGAACAGACGGAACCATGGGAACTACCGGCCAGACGGGCATGGCATCCTGGCACCCAAGACCGGTGACACATCGTCGCGCCTGTCGGGCTCGCGCCGGCGCGCGCGTCCGGGATATCGGACGCGATCCCGGACCCGTTATGCCCGCGTGACGCGGTCGCCAAGGGCCGCGGCCCGAGCCGGCGACCAGCCCAAGAGGAGCATCTCGGTGTCCGCTGCGCTCAGAGGTGGGGAGAAGAGGAAACCCTGACCGTATTCGCACCCCAGGGTCCGCAGGCGCTGCAATTGTCGAGTGTTCTCGATCCCCTCGGCGATCACGTGCAGGCCGAGGCTGTGAGCGAGCGCGACCGTCGAGCGGACAATGACGTCGCTGCCCCCGGTCTCGTTGCCGATCGAGGCGACGAAGCTACGGTCGATCTTGAGGGCGTCGACCGGGAATCGGTGTAGAGCGGCGAGCGAGGAGTACCCGGTGCCGAAGTCGTCGAGGTGCAGCCCGGCTCCCGTCGCAGACACCTCGCCCACGATGTGCTGCATCCGCTCGGGTTCCTGCATCAGGGTGCTCTCGGTGATCTCGAGCCGGAGCGCGTCACCTTCGAGCCCCGCGGCCGCGATCGCCGCCCGCACGCTCGCCGGCAGGCTCGGATCCTCGAGCTGACGAGCGGAGACGTTGACGCTCATTCGCACATCGTCGCCCACCAGCCCGGCCTGGCGCCAGCGCGCGAGCGAATCGAGCGCCGCCCGGAGCATGTGCAGTCCGAGAGGACCGATCACCCCCGTCTCCTCGGCGATGGGGATGAAGTCGAGTGGAGCTACCTCGGGCCATCCGCTGGGCCACCGCGCGAGCGCCTCGAGCGCGCGGATGCGGCCGGTGGCGAGATCGATGATCGGCTGATAGTGGATCTCGATCAGCGAATGGTCGACGGCATGGCGCAGATCGTTCTCGCGCGCAAGACGGTCAACAACCCGGCGATGCATGCTCTCGTCGAACAGCGCGCAGCAGGCGCGACCGCGTCGCTTGGCGTCGTACATGGCGATATCGGCGTTACGCAACAGCTCGGACGGGCCCATCTGCGGGGTGCCCAGCGAGATGCCGATGCTCGCGGTGACGATCAGCGCGTGGCCGTCGACGTTGAACGCCTGACCGAGCGCCCCCTGGACGCGCCCGGCGACGATGTTCGCCTCGCGCTCGGTGACAGCGCCGTCGAGGAGGATCGTGAACTCATCGCCGCCGATCCGCGCGACGGTGTCGCCGGGCCGGAGCACCCCGGAGATCCTTCCCGCCAGCGCCACCAGGAGGTGGTCGCCGACGGCGTGGCTCAGACTGTCGTTGACGAGCTTGAACCGGTCGACGTCGACGAAGAGAACCGCGCACCCGGAGCCTGGCTCACGAGACGTCCGCCGCACCACCTGATCGACCCGGTCCATGAACAGGCCGCGGTTGGGGAGCCCGGTGAGCGCGTCGTGCAGCGCGTCGTGCTGGAGGCGGATCTCGGCGCTGCGGCGATCGGTGATGTCCGACAGCGAGCCCGCCATCCGCGTCACGTCGGAGTCGACGCCGCGGATCGCCAGGCCGCGGCTCAGCACCCAGCGCCAGCTTCCGTCGGCGTGGCGCATACGGTGCTCGGATTCCAGGTGCGGCGTCTGGCCGGCGACGTGGGCGTCGATGGCGGCGCGCAGGCGCAGGAGATCGTCGGCGTGGACGAGGTCGAACCACGTCGAGGGATCGTCGTCGCCCGAGTGCTCGGGCTGCCCGAGGATGGCGTGCCACCGGGGGGAGAAGTAGATGCGATCCCGGCGCAGGTCCCAATCCCAGATGCCGTCGTTGGCGGCGCGGACGGCGAGCGCGTAGCGCTCCTCGCTCTGAATCAGGTCGCCGAGCGCGCGCTGGTGAGAGATGGCATACCTGATCGAGCGCTCGAGCCCGGCGGGATCGAGCTCCTGCTTGACGAGGTAGTCGGTTACGCCGAGCGCGGTCGCTTCGAGATCGATCTCGTAATCGCTCTGACCAGTGAGCACGATCACGGGCGCCCGCGGACGCGTCGCGAACCCCTCGCGCACCAGCTCTAATCCGGTGTTCGTGCCCAGGCGATAGTCGATCAGGTAGACGTCGTGATCCCGGCGACGGATCGCCTCGAGCCCTTCGTCGTAGTCGGCGCACCACTCGAGCACGAAGCGCGCGCTCTCCTGAGCGGCAAGCATGTCCCGCGTGATGAGATAGTCGTCCTCGTCGTCCTCGACGAGGAGGACGCGAACGGGCTCAGTGCGAGTGGCCATTGCCGACCTCCCCGTTGGGGAGCTCGACGAGCTCGAACCAGTAGCGCGACCAGGCGCTCATCGCCTCGACCAGGCCCGCGAAGGTGACCGGTTTGGTGATGAACGAGTTGACGCCGAGGTCGTAGCTGCGCAGCACGTCCTGTTCGTCGTTGGAGGTGGTCAGCACGACCACGGGGATCCGACGCAACGATTCGTCGGCCTTGATCTCCGCGAGCGCTTCGCGCCCGTCCTTCTTGGGCATGTTGAGGTCGAGGAGGATGATCCCCGGCCGCGGCGCGTCGACCGACGGGTCCGCGTAGCGCCCTTCGCGGCGCAGGTAATCCATGAGATCCTGGCCGTCGACCACGAAGCGCATCTCGTTGGCGAGCTTGGCGTCCTGCAGCGCATCGCGCGCGAGCTCGCGATCCTCCTGATCGTCGTCGGCGACGAGGATGGTCACGGGCCTGCCGCGTCGCTCAGGCGGGGACATTGGCGGGCTCAACCTTCTCGGCATCGCGCTTGGCGTACTTTCCGTCCTCGTCATAAGCGGCGACGATCAGGATCTCTTCGCGCGGGCGTCTGGGCAGCGTCACCGTGAACGTCGCGCCCGCGCCGAGCTCGGAGTCTGCGACCACGACTCCTCCGTGGCGCTCGGCGATCCGCCGGCACAGCGCCAGCCCGATCCCCGTCCCCGGATACTCGCCGCGCCCGTGGAGCCGCTCGAACACGCGGAAGATGCGGCGGGCGTACCGCTGTTCAAAGCCGATCCCGTTGTCGCGCACCGTCAACTGCACCCGGTCCTCGGCGGCCGTCGCATCGACAGAGACTTCCGGGGTCACCCCTTCGCGTCGGAACTTGACGGCGTTGGAGATCAGGTTCTGCACGAGCTGGCGCATCTGCAGCGCGTCGGCGCTGATCGTGGGCAGGGCGCCGACATCGACGACCGCGCCCGAGGACTCTATTTGCGCCTCGAGGTCTACGAGCACCTCACGAGTGACCTGTGCGAGGTCGACGGGAGCGAACGGCCGTCCGTGCGTCGCCACCCGCGAGAACTTGAGCAGGTCTTCGATCAGCTTCTGCATCCGCTCCGCGGCGGAGTTGGCCCGCTGCAGGTAATCGCGCCCACGCTCGGAGAGATGGTCGGCCTCGATCACCGTCAGCTGCTGGGTGAAGGTGCGCACCTTCCTCAGCGGCTCCTGGAGATCGTGCGAGGCGATCGACGCGAATTGCTCGAGCTCGGCATTCGAGCGTGCGAGCTCGCGTGCCCGTCGCTCGAGCGCCTCGTTGCTCGACTCGAGCTCGGTGTTGAGGAGCGCGAGCCGCGCGTTGGCCTCGCGAACCTGATCCGCGGAGCGCAGCGACCGCCGGCCGAGGGCAAGCGCCGCCAGGGCGAACAGGGCAAAGCAGACGAAGATCAACCACGGGACCCACTTGCGCAGGCCGGAGACTGTCGCGAACAGCGGCCCGTCCGGAGCCGCGAGGACGATGCGCCAGCTCGAGTTGGCCAGGCGTACCTGGTCGTAGTACTGCCCGCCGACGTCGGCGGAGGTGTGCCTGAGCGCCGTTATCACCGCCGTGCCGAAGCGTTGGCCAACGCGGACCGCCGGGTTGGTTGAGGCGAGCACAACGCCGTTACCGTCGAGGAGGTAGTTGCGCGCGCCCTTGACGCCCGGAACCTTGCGCAGGTCCGAGGTGATGAAGGCGCTGAGGGTGGGCGGCGCGAGACCGGTGAGCAGCGTCCGGTAGCGACTGCCGACACGGAACACCACGGCGAGGTCAATCGCCGCGGATTTGCCGTAGGGGAAGAGGCTTCCGAGTTCGTAGCCGACGCCCGTGACGGCGCTCGGCGTCGCTACGGGTGAATGGGCGAGATCGGCGCGTGCTTGCGGCGTGAAGCCGGCGGAGTGAGCGATCACGGTCTTGCCGTCGCCGAGGAGCACGAGATATCGGGCGTGGGCTTGCGATCGGCCGCTCTCCATTGTCCGTGCACCGACTCTCGGGGTGCCGTAGGTGCGCTCGTACTGCTGGCCCTCGGTCTGCACCGACTGGAACAGACTGTCCATCAGCGCACCGGCGAGCACGCCGCGCTCGTGCACCCGTGATTTGACGTCCTGCCGGGACTTGGCCTCGGTGTTCGACAGTTCGATGGCGAACACCGTCAACAGCGCGAGCACGACCAGGCCAGCGCCGCACAGCGCCAGAACCGCCTCTCGCCTTCTCAATTGGTCCTCTCCTCCGTTCGGGCTGTCTCGGGTCCCGGTCCTCGGAGTTCCTGTATCGGCGTCTACCGGGCATAACCTTATGCCCAAGCCTTAGCGGCGTGTCCGCAACCTCCGCGAATGTCCTACTCGATGCCCAACCTGTCAAGCAGCCGCTCGTCGCCGCGCCAGTGCCGGCGCACACGCACGGAGAGCTCCAGATGCACCTGGGACCCGAGCTCGCGCTCGATCGCCCGGCGGGCGGCCGTGCCGATCGCCTTGACCATCCTTCCCCTCGCGCCGATCAGGATCCCTTTCTGGGACTCGGTCTCGACGAGAACGACCGCCGTTACCGCGATCAGGTCCACCCGCCGCTGCTCGATCGCCTCGACCTCGACCTCGACCGCGTGGGGCACTTCCGCGCGCACACGTGAGAGGACCTGCTCTCGCACCAGCTCGGCGAGCCAGACCGACTCGGGAACGTCCGAATGCTGACCCGGGGCGAAGAAGAACGGGCTTTCCGGTAGCAGCTCCACGAGGCGCGCCACGAGATCGGGGACGCCCGCGCCGGTGCGCGCCGAGACGGGGAAGATCTCCTCGCCGACATCGAGGTCGGCGATCGCCTGCAGCGTGGCCGCGGTGCCGGCCCGATCGCAGCGATCGACCTTGTTGACGGCGACGACCACAGGTACCGACGTCCCCCGCAGGAGGTTGGCGATGAACCGGTCCCCAGGCCCGATGCCCTGCTCGGCGTTGACCACGAGCAGGCAGCCGTCGGCGTCCTCGAGCTCGCGCTCCACCCGCCGCTGCATCCGCCCGGTGAGCGCGTCGCGCGGGCGCTGGACGCCCGGAAGGTCGATGAGCACGAGCTGCCAGTCCGCGGCGGTGGCCACCCCTCGCACCGCCCGGCGCGTGGTCTGCGGCTTGTCGGAGACGATCGCCACCTTGGCACCGACGATGGCATTGGTGAGTGTCGACTTGCCCACGTTCGGCCGCCCGGCGAGGGCGACGAAGCCAGAGCGGGTCATGGGACCAGCCCAAGGCGAATCACGGGCGCAGCAACTCCGCCTGCACAGCGAGCATCTCTCCCCTATCGGTCTCGTGGTCCATCCCGGTCAGGTGCAGCGCCCCGTGTACTACCGCTTCGCGTAAGTCGGACGCGTAGGGAGGGCAGATGACGACGTCTCCGAGCTCCCGAGGCCCCGCCGGCACACCATCCTCGTCGACGGGGAAGGAGAGCACGTCGGTTGGACGGTCGAGACCGCGGTGCTCGCGGTTGAGCTCGGTCATGCGGGCCTCGTCCACGAGCTCGACCGCGACGTGGCCCGCCTCGATCCCCGCGGAGGCGAGCGCGAGCGCACACAGCTTCTCGACCTCGTTCACGGTGAGGCCGTCGTGGCGTTCGCGTCGACGCCGATG